>JAUYSF010000110.1 GCA_030696435.1 Desulfoprunum sp.
GTCACCACCTCAATGTTTGGCTTTTCGTTGTTGCCGCCGATATTGTAACTCCGGCCTAGGCCACCTTTTTCGAGTACCTCGAGCACGGCCTCGCAATGATCGCCGACATAGAGCCAATCACGGATATTTTTGCCGTCACCGTAGACCGGCAGGTTTTTACCCAGCATACTGTTGCGCAAAACCAGCGGAATGAGCTTTTCCGGGAACTGATAGGGCCCATAGTTGTTCGAGCAATTGGTGATCAGGGTCGGCAGGCCGTAGGTATGGAAATAGGCACTGACCAGGTGATCGGAAGAGGCCTTGGAGGCCGAATAGGGCGAGCGGGGATCGAAGGCCGTGCTCTCGGTGAAAAAACCTTCCGCCCCAAGCGAACCGTAGACCTCGTCGGTACTGATATGGAGAAAGCGCGGTTCACAACCTTGCCGCGCACTGCCGGGCCAGCTCTTGCGCGCCGCCTCCAGCAGGGTGAAGGTACCGACGATATTGGTCTGGATAAACTCGGCGGGACCGGTGATAGACCGATCCACATGCGACTCGGCGGCAAAATGGACCACCGTATCGATCATCTCTTCGGCAAACAGGCGGTCGATCGCCGGTGCGTCACAGATATCTGCTCTGACAAAATGATACCGTGGACTTTCAGCAATACCCTGCAGGTTCTGCAGGTTCCCGGCGTAGGTCAGCTTATCAAGGTTGATCAGCCGCCACTCGGGTCGCTCGCGCAAGAGCATACGGATAAAATTGGCGCCGATGAAGCCGCATCCACCTGTTACCAGGACTGTTCGTGAATTATTCATAAAATGGTCTGTTTTCTGTTTGCATTCTGGAAAAAAGGGCCTATTGTGCTGTCTTTTTCTCAGCCTGTTCTTATAATACGTCATACCGATATAGCAAAGTACAATCTTTTCCCCCAGCCCATTATGAGCAAACAACTCGAAGCAGAAATTGCCAAGCGCCGGACCTTCGGCATCATCAGCCATCCCGATGCCGGCAAGACCACCCTCACCGAAAAACTCCTGCTCTTCGGTGGCGCCATCAACCTGGCAGGTGCGGTTAAATCCCGCAAGGTGGAGAGGCACGCCACCAGCGACTGGATGGCCATCGAGCAGGAACGCGGCATCTCGGTGACCACCTCGGTAATGAAATTCACCTACCGGGATTTCGAGGTCAATCTCCTCGACACCCCCGGCCATCAGGACTTCTCCGAAGACACCTACCGAGTCCTGACCGCCGTCGACTCGGCGATCATGGTCATCGACAGTGCCAAGGGCGTCGAGGCCCAGACCGAGAAGCTGATGGAGGTCTGCCGCATGCGCAATACGCCGATCATCACCTTCATCAACAAACTCGACCGCGAGGGCCTGTCGCCCCTTGATCTCATGGCCGAGATCGAAGAAAAGCTGCAGATCGAATGCACCCCTCTCTCCTGGCCGATCGGTATGGGCAAGACCTTCAAGGGCGTCTACAACTTCTATAACCAGCAGCTCCATCTCTTCACCGCTGGTCAGGACAGTCGAACCCAGCCGGGCATTACCATCAAGGATCTGAATGACCCTCAGCTCGACAAGCTCCTCGGTTTCCAGGCCGACGAACTGCGGGGCGACATTGAACTCCTCGAAGGGGCTGCTAATCCCTTCGAATATGATCACTATCTGAACGCCAGCCAGACGCCGGTTTTTTTCGGCAGTGCGATCAATAACTTCGGCGTCCGGGAGATGCTCGACACCTTTGTCGAGATGGCCCCGCCACCCGGCCCCCGGCCAACCGTCAGCCGTATGGTCGATCCCAAGGAAGAGGCCTTCTCGGGCTTTGTTTTCAAAATCCAGGCCAATATGAACCCGGCCCACCGCGACCGCATCGCCTTTTTCCGGATCTGCTCCGGCACCTTCACCCGCGGCATGAAGGTGCGGCACCACCGGCTGGGCAAGGATATTACCCTTGCCAACGCCACGATCTTCATGGCCCAGGAACGGGCCAATGTCGAAGAGGCCTGGCCTGGCGACATCATCGGCCTGCACAACCACGGCACCATCAAGATCGGCGATACCTTCTCCCCGAAAGAGGAGCTGAAATTCACCGGAATTCCTAACTTCGCCCCGGAACACTTCCGCCGGGTTCTGTTAAAGAATCCCCTGAAAATGAAGCAGCTGCAGAAAGGTCTGGTGCAGTTAGCCGAAGAAGGGGCCATCCAGGTCTTCCGACCGATGATCGGCTCGGACTATATCATGGGGGCGGTCGGTGTCCTGCAGTTTGAGGTGACCATGGCTCGGCTCAAAAACGAATACGGGGTCGATGCCGTTTATGAGCATGTTGATTACCAGGCCGCCCGCTGGGTACGCTGCCCCGACAAGAAAAAAATGGCGGATTTCGAGCGCAAGAACCAGATGGCCCTGGCCTATGATTCGGAAGGATTCCTGACCTATCTGGCCCAGAGCGACTGGATGCTCAGATTCTTCATGGAAAAATGGCCGGATTTCGAGTTTCACAAGACCCGCGAGAATATCTGATTCCCGGCGGTCAGAAGGTTGCCGACCAATCGACCTTTACCTCTCCGGCTCGCTCTCGATGAGTTGATCGTATTCGACAAAACGGTAATGAGCCCCATCGCCCTCCTGCCGTTTGCCATCATCGCAGACCAGCAGGAGCAGGGGCCTGCCCTGCACCTGCACCGGACTGATTCCCTCGATATTTTTGAGCTTGCCGCTACCGGGAAAATCCAGACGACGCGCGGCATGCAAGGCGTTACCATCCCATAGCCACAGACAGGCCCTGGGCTTGCCCTCATCCAAGGTTATCTCATTGGCAATCAGATAGCCATCCAACCTCTCGACATAGGCCATGGCTCGGATGCCTCCCCCCTGCAAATGCAGACGTATGACCTCCTGGGTGATGCGAGGCAACTCGCCCCGGTCAAAAAGACCCTCGGGATTTTCCAGGGACAGGATCAGAGACGCCCCGGCCACTACCGGTTCCCGCAGACCGATATACAGTTTTTTTCTGTCGCGATCAGAACTCAGACCCTCGATATTTATGGTGGCAATGGTAGGGTCCAGGGCCTTGAGGACCGGCAGCAAAACTGCGAGCAAGCCGCCATATTCCTGGTAATCCTCAATCATTCCTTCGCCACTGACTCTGAACCGCAGCAGTTTCCCCCGCTCCCGACTCGCTTTTCCCGAACCTGCCGGCGAATGGGAGGTGATAGCATAGAGCCAGCCATTGGGGCCGTGTGTCAATCCTTCAAGGTCATCCGCGACACCGGAGAAAGTGCAGGACTGCGGGACTCCGAGGGCAGGTTGTCCATCTCTCTCCTCGAGATGGCAGAGAGAAAAAGGATTGGTCTGTTCATCTTCAATCAAAAAAACACGTCCATCTGCCAATTGAACAATCCCGGATGGTTCATAAATCTCTGCAAATTTCATACGTTTCCCCATCGATTTGCCATTTCCCATTAATCCATCCGCAGACGCATCGGCATGGATTCCGATACCCACAGCAAGCAGCGCGACCAACACCAGATTTCTCATATCCTCACCCCGTTTTATCCCTTTTTCGGTAGGATTGAAAAACTCCCATCTCTCCCCGCTCCCTTCACCATAGAAAAAAAGCACGGCAGAGGCAAGCTCAAGCACGTCGCGCCTGCCACAAAGAGATATTGACATAGCAACATCCTATCTTTAACCAGCAAACAATCAGATCTTCCAATTTGTTTAACCATCCCCCCTCCTGTAGATTGATGGCTTCAACAATAACAGGTCCGGGCGGGTGGCCAGGCGAAAAGGACGGATCGAAACAGCAATGCACAGCAAAATTCCCGACTGGCAGTTTGACGACGAATTTGACGGCGGTGAGGAGACCTGCGGCAGGGTGATCATCAACCTGCACCTCTACCTCCGAACCCAACCCTCAGGTTACCGCGTCTTGGTGATTTCAAGAGACCCCGGAGCGCCGATGGAACTGCCGGCCTGGTGCCGCCTCACCAGAAATACCCTCGTTGACCAAAAGCATCCCTATTATCTCATAACCCTCAAATAACCTATTGTGGAGGTACCATTTCATGGCAAACACCTTTTGTGTAACAATCACCCATTGTAAAACCGATGGCGACAAGGCAACACTCGGCTTCGTCGTGGCCAATGCCGCCCAAGGCAGCGAAAAAGAAACTATGGTCTTCCTCAGTTCCGACGGCGTCTGGTGCGCCCACAAGGAAGAAATGGCCAAGGTCGATGAAGGTGCGCCTTTTGCCTCACTTAAAGATCTCATCGAAAAATTCCTCAAGGCCGGGGGCAAGATCTATGTCTGCACCCCCTGCATGAAAAAACGCGGCATCACTGAAGATATGCTCATCGAGGGAGCCACTCCTGCCGGTGGCGCCAGTCTCGTGGAGTGGCTGGTCAACGGTTCGCCCTGCGTGGCCTACTGATTTTCCCTTTGCATTCATAGAGGCTGACCGATGACTTCCGATATAACAAAGCTGCGGCCCGACACTCTCTTTGATGGCGGCGACCTTGACTGCGGCTCCGGCCTCATCCTCTTAATCCGGGAGAACATGCTGCGGACCCCGGTAGATGGGATTCTGGAAATGCGCAGCAGAGAACCGACGGTGGCCGACGACCTGCCTCCGTGGTGCAGGATGGTCGGTCATGAATACCTTGGCTCCCGAGCGGCAGAGGGTTTCGTCCGTTATTTTGTCAGACGTCGGGCAGCCCGAGAGATTGCAGCAGAGACCGAGGCCCTCACCAGAGACAAGCAGGAGGCAAAGGCTTTTGAGTGGCGGGCCAGAGCACGATCAGTCGGACATCAGCATTCCAAAGTCTATGCCAGAAATTTCTCATTTGATATCGGCCAACCCGCCAGTTTTGAGGAAAAAGACAGCTACCCGAGTGCGATCGAATATCTGCTCGGGGCAGTGGCCGGATCGCTTACCACCGGTTTTGCCAGCGACTGTTCCCGGGCAGGCCTTGAGGTCGACGACATTGAGATCTCCATCAGTGCCCGTCTCAACAATATCCTGGCCCATTTGGGCGTAGAAGAAGGCGATCCCTCCTTTAAGACAATCGAGGTGAAATGTTTCGTTTCAACCTTCGAGGATGAGAATACCGTTAAAACCATCTGGGCCGGCACCGTCAACCGCTCTCCTCTTGTAGCCACACTCAAAAAAGGAATGAACCTCGATATCAGACTGGCAATCGTCTGACTCCCACACAATCGACTCCCCACACAATCATGGCAAAGACAAAGACTTTTACAACCACCCAGGTGGGTTCCTGGCCCAGGTCTAGGGAAATGCTCAAGGCCCTGCGAGGTTTTCAGAAAAACTCCCTTTCCCGCGACGATTTCAACAAGGTTGCCGATAGCGAAATTCGTAGAACCGTGCACCTGCAGGAAAAGGCCGGGCTCGATATCATCGTCGACGGCGAACACAGACGGGAGAGCTTCTACGCCTTCATCGCCGACAAGGTTGCCGGTACCCAACTCATGTCACTGGCCGATATGCTTGACTATGTCGAAGACAAGGCCGGATTTGAAGAAATGCTGCGAACCATGGACATGCCGGCCTCGGCCGTGAAAAATCCCACCTGCATCGGTCGGCTTTCGCGCCGGGAGACCCTGGCGGTCGAAGACCTCAGATTTCTCCGTTCCTTGTCCAAAAAACCGGTCAAAATCACCCTGCCCGGCCCGTATCTGCTTACCCGTTCCATGTGGGTTGGGGCCCTGACGAGCAAAGTCTATCGCAACCATATGGAACTGGCGGATGATATCGTCAAGATCCTGCGAGAAGAATTGATCGATTTACGTGATGCCGGTTGCGACTTTGTCCAATTCGACGAACCGGTGCTCACCGAGATCGTCATGTCGGAGAACTGTGAGCGGCGAACCTTCATGTGAGCCACCCTGGCAACCCGCCGTGACGCGGGTAAAGAACTGGAATTTGCAGCAGAACTGATCAACCGGATCACCGCCGGTATCGAAGGTGTCCGAACAGGTATCCATATCTGTCGGGGTAACTGGAGCAAGCACGAGGAAGTGCTCCTGCAAGGTGATTACGCCAAACTTATCCCCGCCCTGCAACCTATGCAGATAGACCAGTTTGTCCTGGAATACGCCACCCCGAGAGCGGGTGATATTGAAGTGGTAGGCTCGGTGCTGGCAGATCGGGAACTGGGCTTAGGGGTGGTCAATCCGAGGACGGATACGGTAGAGACACCGGAGGAAATAATGCAGAAGGCCGTAAAGGCGCTGGAGTTTTACCGACCGGAGCAGCTTTTTCTCAATACCGACTGCGGCTTTGGCTGTTTTGCCAGCCGCTCCGTCAATGTCGAGGATGTGGCATTTAAAAAGCTCTGTAGCATCGTTGCAGCTGCTGAGCAGTTACGCAAGAGATTCGGCTGAGAAGCACATATCTCCCCTTCACGCTCCTTCCTCTTCATCCACAAAAATCAAGGCGCAGCCTTCAGTGAGGGCTGTCGCCGTCTTTTTCCTGGCGAGAGTGATGATGCGCTGAATGGTTCCCCGCGAGACCCCCATCTTCAGGCCGGCCTCTTCCTGGGTCAATCCTTCGCTGGCACATAAGCGCAGAGCCTAAAGCTCATCCCGATACAGTTGTATATGCTCAAGTTCCGGGAGGGGCGTACCGGTCGGCTTGAAGGCCCGACCGCAGAATTTCCCTTGGCAGTGTCGAATTTTTTTTGGTCTCGGCGACATAGGTGTACACACGATGAAAATTGAGGCAGGCCCCGTTCAGGGAGACCTGCCTTGATGGAATGATCATCTTTTATACTGCCGATACTGCAAAAATGCAATGAGAGTCTCAGTGATGACAGTCACCTGAGCCCTTGCAGACCTGGTCGACATGCATAACGGGCAACTGGTTGGCAATGAGGCCTGCGATGACGGCACTGACAGTCGAGATGGTCTCTCGATTGGCAAAGTAGACCTTGATTCCGACCTCGGCAAAACCGCGCATCGGGCGGGCTCCCATGCCCCCTACGACAATGGCCTCAACCTTGGCATCATGCAAAATCTGCACAGGGACCATACAGCCCCCCGCCTCGTGTGAGCCGTTGGCGACTGTTTCAACACCGGTGACGGTGTTGGTTTCGTCTAAATCGACCACGGTAAAGATTTCGCAGTGGCCGAAATGATCTGACCTCTCCGCCTCAAGACCGCCGGGATTCTGAGTGGGAATTGCAACACGCATTGTTCTTCTCCTTATCTGATTGGTTAGGTACCGTTACAAAACAATCTTCTTGTTTATTTGTGCATATACACAACCTAATCCCTGCCATGCAACCTGTCAAGCCCATTCTTCCTGAAATGGGCAGGCAGTGCCGACCTCCATTCGCCGCCTGAGAAAGAACAAGCATTGGACATGCACAACCATATCAGGTAGATTGTTGGTGCGTTATACACAACTGTAGAGCCTCTCTTTAGATTGAGCCTCGCACGCCACCGAAAGTACCAACCGGACCGAGGGCCTGCCCGGTGCATAACAGCACAAACCACCATCATCCGATGGAGTATTTCCATTCAGTGTTTTTAGAATTTCTTAAGATATGGCCCACAAGTCCATCATTTTTTTCGTCACCCTCCTGTTCCTTGCCATGCTCACGGGATTGTCCTTCGGCCAGGAAGACAATGAGACGGATGCCGTCATAACCGATCTGACTGCCACGACCTCCGACACCGACGTCCTCCTTTTCGGTACTCTGCGCAATAGTTTTAACGAAGAAATGATAGAAGGCCTGCACAGCGGTGTTCCCGTGCATTTTTCATTCTTTGTGGAGCTGCATGAGCAGACCAATACCTGGTCGGACAAGCTGCTGGTAAGCCATTCCTTCACCCACACACTAACCTACGACACTCTCAAGGAAACCTATCGGGTCGAACTTGAGGAGGATAACCGGAAAATTCTCTACTTCACCTCGCTTCTTGATGCCCAGAAAGCCCTGAATGAGTTGAACGGCATCAAGATGCTCCCGCTCTCCCGACTGACACCCGACAGCACGTACACCCTGCAGGTCAGGGCGGAACTCTTCAACAAAACCCTGCCCTTGAGTCTGCAGCATGTCGTGCCCTTTATTTCCTGGTGGGATATCAAAACCGACTGGCAGAAGCTCAAATTCAAATACTGAACACTTCAGGTCACACAATGCAGACCGAACCTCTTCATGACAGCGGCCCCCTGACAACCCAAAGAAACAGTCAGGAGAAACGGCCCTACACCCCTGAGCAACTTTCCCAGAAAAGAAAACTCATCCGCTGGGTCATCGTCATCTGCCTTTGCCTCATCCCGATTTTCATCTGGATTCAGAGCATACTGCTCAAGAATGAAGAGGCCCTGCCGACCGGTAACAACATCCTGATCTTTGCCGTCATCAATCTCAATGTCCTGCTGGTCCTCTTTGTCCTCTTTCTGGTTCTGCGCAACCTTGCCGAATTGCTCTTCGAACGCCGCTTGAACCGTCTTGGCAGCAAACTCAAGACCAAACTCATCGCCTCTTTCCTCTCTCTCACCCTGATTCCAACCATCCTCCTCTTTTTTGTCGCCTTGCAGTTTGTCTCAACAAGTATGGACTACTGGTTCAATTCGAGCATCGAGGATTCCCTCCAGGAATCGCTCAAGCTGGCCCAATCTCTGCTGCATGAAACGGAAGGCAAGGTTACTCTCATGAGTGGAGGCGTAGAGGAGAAACTCAAAGAACTGAAGATCTCACCCTATAGGGCCGACGTCATCACCCTGGCCCTGGAAAACATTCTGACATTCAATGCCATAAACGGCCCGGACAGCATTATCCTCCTCTCAGACGATAACAATCTGGAAATCTCCGTTGTCAGTCCAGACCTCAAGGGCACAATCCTGCCGAAAATCCCTGTTGACCTGATGTTGAAACTGAAAAAAAGCAAGACACGGGAGACCATCATCCAGGATACACCCAAAGGAGAGCTCGTTCGCTGTCTTGCCAAGGTAAACATCGGCAGCCTTCCTTCAGTCCTGATCACCTCGCTATTAGTCGATAAAGATCAGGTTTCCCGTATGAATCTGATCTCACGGGGACTCGAAGGCTACCGACAACTCAAGCACTTCAAGGATCCTTTCAAGTATTGGCTGCTTATCATTCTGCTCATCGTTACCCTGCTCATCATCTTTGCCGCGATCTGGTTCGGTCTCTATATTTCCAGGGGAATCACCGGGCCGCTCGAAAAATTGTCCGCCGCCACCAAGCGTGTCGCCGAGGGTGATCTTGAATTCGAGCTGGAAACCGAATCCGATGATGAAATGGGCCTCTTGGTGAACTCTTTCAATACCATGACCCTCAATCTGCGCACCAGCAACAAGCACCTTGCCGAAGCCCATGAGGCCCTGCAGTTAAGTTCCCAGGAATCCGAGCAGCGACGCAGATATACCGAGATAATTCTGCAAAACGTTTCCGCCGGCGTGATTTCTCTCGATGAGCAGGGCCGCATCACCACCTTTAACCGTTTCGCCGAAAAGCTCCTCAACATCGACCGGGCGCTGTTTATCGGCCGCCGCTTCAGCGATATCCTGCCACCAGCCCAGGCCACCATTATCGCAGGTTTTATCGATGAGCTGAATATCACCGGCAAGAACGCGCTGGAACAGCATCTGAGAATCAATATCATGGGGAAAAACTACTCTCTGCTGGTCAATTTCATGCGGCTTGAAGATGAAGAGAAAAAGCCCCTAGGCTTTGTTCTGGTCTTCGACAACCTGACCAAACTGGAAAGGATGCAGCGGATGGCCGCATGGCGTGAAGTCGCGCGCCGCATTGCCCATGAAATCAAGAACCCTCTGACCCCCATCCAGCTGTCAGCCCAGCGCTTGCGCAAACGCTACCCTGAAATTCTGGCCGAAAATGATGGCATCTTCGATACTTGCACCGCAACAATCATCAAGCAGGTCGACGAACTCAAACGTCTGGTCAGTGAATTTTCTCAGTTTGCCCGCATGCCAAAGATTCATAAGCATCCTGGAAATCTTACAAATCTTGTCAAAGAAACGCTTTTTCTCTACCAGGAGGCCCACCGGGTTATCACCTTCAGCTGCCAGGAGCTTACCTCGATTCCCCTCTTCAGTTTCGATGCCGAACAGATCAAGCGCTGCATCATCAACCTCCTTGACAATGCGGTTGCAGTTTTGCCGCAGGGCGGTACAATAGATATTGAGCTTTCTCTGGCCCAGGAGACGAGCACCGTCGTCATGAAGATAGCAGATAACGGCCCGGGTATTTCCAAGGAAAATAAACTCAAACTCTTTGAACCTTATTTTTCGACCAAAAAAACCGGGACCGGGCTTGGTCTGGCCATTGTCTCCACCATCGTTACAGACCACAGTGGCACGATCCAGGTTCAGGACAACAAGCCGCAGGGTTCCACATTTATCATCGAACTCCCAATGCATACGCCAGAATCAGGCAAGGAAGAAGACAGACGGTAATGAGTAAGCGTATACTGATCATCGACGACGAACCCAGTATTCGAGAATCCCTCTCCGGGATACTTCAAGATGAGGGCTTTGCCACCGTCGCCGCTTCTTCCGCCGAGGTAGGCATTGATCTGATTGAAGAAGAGAATATCGACCTGGTCCTCCTCGATATCTGGCTGGGAGATAACATGGACGGCATGACCGCTCTTGAAAAAATCAAAGAGCGTTGCACCGTGCCAGTCATCATGATTTCCGGCCACGGTACCATCGAAACAGCCGTGCAGGCCACCCGCAAAGGAGCCTTTGATTTTGTCGAGAAACCGTTGTCCTACGACAAAATCATTCTCGCCATCACCAATGGCCTGCGTTTTGCACAACTCGAACAGGAAAATCTCCTGCTCAGGGAGAGCACTCCGAGAAAGACCGAACTTATCGGCAATGCTCCGGTTATGCTGGCCCTGAAACAGCAGATCGAGATGGTTGCCCCCACCGACGCCTGGGTCCTCATCCGCGGGGAACACGGGACAGGTAAAGAACTGGTGGCCCAGACCATCCACCAGCTGTCCCAGTCCAGTAAACGGCCGATGGTTGAGGTCAACTGCGCGGCAATACCCGAGGAACTGATTGAGTCAGAGCTCTTTGGCCATGAAAAAGGCTCCTTTACCGGGGCGCATGCCGGCAAGCAGGGCAAATTTGATCAGGCCGATGGCGGCATCCTTTTTCTTGATGAAATCGGCGACATGAGCCTGAAAACCCAGGCCAAGATCCTCCGCATCCTTCAAGAGCAGAAATTCGAGCGGGTGGGTGGCCACAAGACCATCAAGGTCAACGTGCGGGTCTTGGCAGCTACCAATAAGAATCTGGAGGAGGAGATAGAAACCGGCAACTTCCGGGCCGACCTCTTCTGGCGACTCAACGTTGTGCCGATCCATGTCCCCAGCCTCAGAGACCGTTTGGAGGACATCCCCCTGCTGGTGGAAAACATCACACATCATCAGATCGGCAAGGGTTTGACTCGAAAGATCTTTTCACCGGAGGCCTTTGCGGTCATGATGCGGCATCCGTGGCCGGGCAATGTCCGGGAACTCAAGAATTTTGTCGAGCGGCTGGCCATCATGTGTCCGGAAGAAATGGTGACGGGCGAGCAGGTCAGCCTGTTCCTTCCCCGCCCATCAAGCCCGACACCGACAAATGGCGAGACATCTATGTCGATCTATCTGATGGCGGACTTCAAAGATGCCAAACGGCTGTTTGAAAAAGAATATCTCCTGCAGAAGCTGCTACACAACGACAACAATATCTCCAAGACCGCTGAAGAAGTCGGCCTCGAACGAAGCCACCTGCATAAAAAACTCAAGAGTCTGGATATCCTTTTGTAATTCGGCACGTTCAACCGCGCGTGTCTGTACCATATTGCCTCCCTGCAGCAAGAAAACCGGCCGGGCGGCAGACACTACTACTAAAAATTCTCTTTTATCTCATCAGGAGTCACCATGGTTTTTCCAGAATACAGACCCCGGCGTATGCGCAGAAATGAAGCCTTTCGTTCCCTCATCCGCGAGACCCGCCTCTCTGCGGCCCAGTTTGTCTATCCCCTCTTTGTCATTCCGGGCAAGAACACACGGCAGGAAATCCCCTCAATGCCCGGTGTCTTCCGCATCACGGTTGATCAACTGGCCAAAGAAGCGGAAGCATGCCTGAAGCTCGGCGTTCATTCCGTCATTCTCTTCGGGCTGCCTGAGAAAAAAGATGCCATGGGCTCAGGGGCTCACCTCAAGAACGGCATTGTTCAGCAGGCCATCCGCGAGTTGAAGAACAAGGCACCGGAGCTCATTGTTATAACCGACGTCTGCCTCTGCGAGTACACCGACCATGGCCATTGCGGCTGCATCATCAACAAGACGGTGGACAACGACGCGACTCTTGAAATCCTGGCCAAAACGGCCCTCTCCCACGCAGAGGCCGGGGCCGACATGGTGGCCCCTTCCGACATGATGGACGGCCGGGTCGCTGAGATCCGGGCGGCCCTCGATGAGCACGACTTTGCGAATCTGCCCATTATGTCCTATGCCGTGAAATACGCCTCGGCCTTTTACGGACCCTTCCGGGAAGCCGCCGACTGTACACCGCAATTCGGAGACCGCAGGGGGTATCAGATGGACCCGGCAAACAGCCGCGAGGCCCTGCGTGAGGCCACCCTCGATGTCGACGAAGGGGCCGACATCATCATGGTCAAACCGGCGGTCGCCTACCTGGATATTATCAGCAAACTACGGGACGAGTTCGACCTGCCCATCGCCGCCTATCACGTAAGTGGTGAATATGCGATGATCAAGGCTGCAGCGGAAAAAGGCTGGATAGACGGAGATCGGGTCATGGAAGAAACCCTGTTGTCCATCAAACGGGCGGGGGCGGATATCATCATCACCTATTTCGCCAAAGACATGGCGCGTCGGCTCAGAGGCTGAGAGTCAATTCCATTCAGCAATAAAAAAGGGAGCTGAGGGGTGATCCCCCTCGCTCCCTTTTTTCATCATACCTCGTGCAGTATCAAACGCGAATATCGATATTCCCTGGCCGACTGGATTCGGCAGTCTCGGGTTGTCTTTCAGTCTCCGTGCCACTGCCGCTCTCAGAAGACTCACCAGTTGGAGGGACATTTCGGGCCAGGGCAATGGCCTGGGGCGAGATGGATACGGAATCGGCAAAACTCTGGGCCTCAGGGCTGCCACTGTCTTTCGCCTGACGGCCATTCCCGCTCGTGAGATTTTCACGATACAGTTTTTCGCTGCTGATAACGGTCGATACACTGCCTGATTCGCCAATCATGTTTTCACCTTTGAAAAAATCCTTCCTCTAAGAAAAGTTCTCATTTTCTCCAGTATACGCACATGAAAAGGCAATTGCAAGTTCGAGAAGATAAATAATTGGCCCCGCAACCGGCAGGAATAGACTATTACAGCAGGATCAAAAGCTTAGGAAGAGCATTGTTTTTTTATATCGTCGGCAATTACAGGGCGGCGAAGAAACAGCCAGGCCACCCCGACGAGCAATGCCCCGACCGTATCGGCAAGGACATCCAGACCGCTGACAGAACGACCGGGAATGAAGGATTGATGGAATTCGTCGGTAATCCCGTACACCAGACACCACAGAACGGTGAGCATCACCACAGGACCAGGCCGGAGTTGACGCATCCGTTGAGCAAACGCCCTGATCAGCGTTGCGGCAAGCAGTCCATAGACCACCAGATGAGCGACCTTATCAATTCCCGGCAGGGCAGGTAAGGGTAGATTTTCCCCTGGCTGGTGTGATAACACAAAGATCGTCACCATGACAACAGCCGGGGGAAGAAAACGTTTGACTGCCGGAGTCAGCCTGATCATCAAACGGGAACATCCTCCTTGGCCGGTAGGTGCACAGCTCGGAGCTGTTCCTCTGAAAACCTCTTGCGGATACGCTTGATCGCCGCGTTGATTTCTTTCGTCGGGGCATCTTCGAGGATCTGCACAGATTTATCGGCATAGGCGGTAATCTCAAACCGCTTGTCGCGCAGGGCAAAGGTATGGCTATAATTAATCTCGATGGTCTCGGGATTCTCATCTATAGGAGAGTTCATCACCTCACCGGCCTTGGCCACCTGCACACAATCACAATCCGTCATCTCCACCAGCCAGGCATCGCCGATTGCTGTCGAATAGAGGAAAAACACCCCCAATTCCCTGTTGATCTCCTGTTTTTGTGCTGCTGCCTGTTGTATAGCCCTGACGCCGTCCGTCAGGGTCAACTTCACGGCCTGGGCGTTGCTTATCGGCCGTCTGGCCACC
>JAUYSF010000461.1 GCA_030696435.1 Desulfoprunum sp.
TACCCCACACCCTGGACACGCTTAAAAAGGAAATTCTCCTCGCAGAATTGCGTCACATGGAAAATGAAGAACGAATCCATGTCCTTCTCGATGAATCAAGCGACCCGATCTTCAGCTTTGCCGAAGATGGTACGTATCTCTATGTCAACACTGTCTTTGCCCGCACCCTCGGCTACGAAAAAGAACAGATCATCGGCAAAAAAATCTGGGACATCTTTTCCCCGGATGAGGCGGACAAACGATTCGCCTTGGTACAAAAGGTTTTCCATACCGGGAGGATGGACACCATCGAAGTCAGGGTGCCCCTTCCGGAAGGGGGAGACAAATATTTCTTAACCACGGTCAAACCGGTCAAAGATCAGACTGACAGGGTATCCTTTGTCATCTGTATCTCAAAAGACATAACTGAACTTCGCACAACTCAGAGCCAATTGCAAACCCTGCATGGCCTGCTGCCGATCTGCTCAGCCTGTAAGAACATCCGAAACGACAAAGGGGCATGGCAGCAGATCGAGGATTATATCTCCCTCCACTCCAATGCGGTCTTCACCCACGGGATATGCCCTGATTGTGCAAGAAAACTTTACCCGGGGATGTTTGCTTAGTCTCTTTTCCAGGTTTGCCGTCTGATTGTATGCAATACGGGGAAGTACCCCGCTTCCTCTGGCAACCTTTGAACCAACTGTGAACACCAATAGATAGGAGTTATGAATTGTCCTGGAATAAGACAGAGCTGAACTTTCTATACTACATAATGCGGACCTTGAAAGGCACAGATGCTGGAAATGGCTGGGTGGCAACATCTGGCGATACTATCAACGCACGGAGGATGTGGCGTGAATAAACCCGACGGCAACCACCAAGACCGCATGGCACTCTTTCAGAAGCGCGAAATCCGCCGCAAAGTGCACAACAATGAGTGGTGGTTTGTCATCACGGACATCATCGCCGCCCTGACCGATTCCGCCAATCCCTCCGGTTACTTCAGGGATATGCGTCGGCGCGACCCCTCCTTGGCCGAGGCCTTCCAAGGGGGGGGGCAATTTGCCCCCCCCCTTGCCTTGGAGTTTGCGACAGCCGGCGGGCGTCAAAAAATCCAGTGCTGGAACACCGAAGGCCTCTTCCGCCTGATCCAATCCATTCCCAGCCCCAAGGCCGAACCGTTCAAGCGATGGCTGGCGCGGGTGGGCAAAGAGCGGATCGACGAGATCGAAAACCCCGAGCTGGCCATGGCCCGGATGCAGGAGCTTTACGAAAAGAAGGGCTACCCGAAGGAGTGGATTGACAAACGGCTGCGGGGCATTGCCGTCCGCCAAGATTTGACCGATGAATGGCAGAACCGGGGCGCACGAACAACCGTCGATTACGCCATCCTGACCAATGAGATTATGCAGGGCACCTTCGGCCTGACGGTCGATGACTATAAGCAGGTCAAAGATCTGCAGCGCGAAAACCTCCGCGATCATATGACCGATATCGAGCTGATTCTCACCATGCTGGCCGAGGCAACCACCACGGAGCTGCACCGCGACCGGGACTCGCACGGGATGAAGCCCTTGAAAAAAGATGCTCAGGACGGTGGGGCGGTGGCCGGCAGGACGCGCAAGGACATTGAGGCCCAGACCGGTAAGCCGGTTATCTCGGAAGGGAACTACAAGAAACTGTCGACCGGGAAAACGAAAAGATTGAAGGTGGAAGAGGACTAACCATGGCCAGAAAAAAGAAGGCCCCTGAATTGACCTTTCAGCAGCACATCGCTGACTTCCTGGTTCGTGTGCATGGCTACGAAATGGTCTAACGGCTTATCAACCGGACGCTCGTTCCTCGCGCCAGCATTTTTTTTGAACATTAATCACAAGAGAGTACACCATGTCTGAAATTTTTGGTTTCGATGCATTCTCCCACAAGGAAATCGCGGCGCGGGTTGAAACAGTCGGCGTGGCCAAGGCGCGCCTGCCGCTCATTCCCATGCTGATGCTCAGCGTGCTGGCCGGAGCTTTTATCGGCCTGGGCGCGCTCTACTTCGTGATTGTCAAATCCGATCCATCTTTAGGTTTTGCCGCCAAACAGGTGCTCGGCGGCGTAACCTTTTCTTTGGGATTGATCCTTGTGGTCGTGGCAGGGGCGGAGTTATTCACCGGCAATAATCTGTTGGCCATGGCTTGGGCAGATAGGAAGATTTCGACGCTCGAACTGCTGCGGAACTGGGTGATTGTTTGTGTCGGCAATTTCATTGGCGCAGCCGGGCTGGCGCTCCTGGTTTTTCTCTCCCGCCATCCTGATATGAACAACGGCGGAATTGCCCAGGAGTATCTCAGGATTGCTGCAGCCAAGGTCGCCCTGCCGTTCTGGACGGCCTTCTTTAAGGGCATTCTCTGTAATGTCTTGGTGTGCATGGCGGTGTGGATGGCGTTTGCCGGACGAAGCGTTATCGATAAGGCTGTGGCAATTATCTTTCCCATATCGGCTTTTGTTGCTGCAGGCTTCGAGCATAGCGTGGCCAACATGTACTTAATCACACTCGCCATGCTGCTGCAGAACTTCGATGGCATGGGGGTGACCACCACTACTATTACCTGGGTTGGTTTCTTCGCTAACCTGGTACCGGTAATATTAGGCAATATTATCGGCGGCAGTATTCTGGTGGGATTAGTGTACCACCTCATCTATAGCCGGGGACCGGGCCAAGGCAAATAAGACTCAGCAGGCCTCAGCGGTTGCGCAGGGTATCCTGGATGACAGCGGCTATCATGCCGATGAGATAGGGTTTTTTTACAAACCTCCGGGCCCCGAGGGCCAGGGTCTGCTGGACGTCAGTGCTCTCGGAAAAACCGCTGGTGATGATCGACTTCTGGCCCGGATGCAGCTCGAGAATCCGTCTGTAGGTTTCACAGCCGTTTATCCCCGGCGTCATAACCATGTCGAGAATCACCAGGTCGACCTTCTCCCCGCTCAGATAGTGCAGGGCCTCCTCCCCACTGTCGACCGCATGCCCACTGTAGTTGAGCAGACTCAGGATCTGCAGGGCAATCGTCCTCTGGCCCTCATCGTCATCCACCACCAGTATTTTCTCCCGATGCCCTTTGAACTGCTCAATATCGACAAATTCAGGAATGGTACTGAGATTTTCCCTGGTCGCCGGAAAATAGAGCTGAAATATTGTCCCGTGACTGCTGCTCTGCACCGTGATCCCGCCACCGTGATCGTGCACAGTATTCCAGGCCACGGCCAGGCCGAGCCCGGTGCCGCTGCGCCCGACCACTTTTCTGGAATAGAATGGCTCGAATATTCTCTCAAGGCTCTCTTCGGGAATGCCCATGCCGCTGTCGGCAACCGACAGGACAACATATTCGCCCTGCTGCATCTCCGGGTAGCCGGGCAAATGACTATCGCAATACTGGTTGCGGGTGGACACGATGATCTCGCCCCGCTCCCTGATGGCCTCGGCGGCATTGGTCACAAGATTCATGACCGTTTTCTTGATATGGATCGTCGAGCAACTGATATTGAGCAGATTCGGTTCCCGTTCAAATCTGAAGGCCACATGACTGTGCAGGCCCTGAAGAGTGTGGAACTCGGGGGAATCCAGATATTCCGCCACAATGGTATTGAGATTGTTGTTTTCCCGGGCACTTGAAACACCGCGGGCCAGAGTCAGGAGATCATCCACGACCGCTGCCGCATTCCGGCCGGATTCCCGGATGGCCTTGATGGGTTTGGCCAAAGGGCTGTCTTCGGGCAGGCCCATAAGGATGAGTTCCGGGTAGTTGACGATACCGGAGAGGATATTGTTCAGATCATGGGCAACCCCGCCTGCCATCAGGCCGAGGGCCTCCATCTTCTGGGAACGGCGGAGTTTGTCCTCCATAACCTGCTGGTCCCTCTCCGCCTGCTTCTGCTCGGTGAGGTCCCGGACGGCACTCACCCTGACCTTACGACCGCGATACCGGGCCTCGCGGGTCTGAATCTGGGCCGGGAAGGTGCTGCCATCTTTGCGCAGGGCTGTGGCTTCGTAAGGTCTTTCCTCTTTTTCAAGGGTAAAACGGGTAACACGATCCCGGTCATCGGGGGCAATCCACATATTGATATGCCGACCAACGGCCTCTTCGAGACTGTAGCCGAACATGGCCTCGGCGGCCCGATTCTGCTCAAGACAGATGCCCTTTTCGGCCAGAAAAATGCCCTCGAATGAGGCCTCCGACAAGGCATACAGACGCTCTTCCGACATGCGCAGCTCATCAGTGCGCTGCTCAACCAAGGCCTCAATCTCCTCCTGCCGCCGCTGGGATTTCAAGATCGATGCCAAGGCCAGGACAACCGAGGCAAAAATGATCAAACCGACAGCGCACAACAGGACAATTGAGGAAAAACGGGCGATCCCCCTGCCCCGTTCCATGATGGTGCGAGGAAGGGTAGCGGTGATAAGCTGAGCAGGTCGCCCCTGT
>JAUYSF010000011.1 GCA_030696435.1 Desulfoprunum sp.
TAGGTCAGCAGGGTCATGCCGTGGTAGAGGGGCAGCCAGAGGTTGACCGTCAGGCCGAAGACATGAAAATAGGGCAGCGTACAGAGGAAGACATCATCTTCCTTGAACTGGTACGGGATGGAGACGGATTCGATATTGCTGGAGATATTCCTGTGGCTCAGCTGGACGGCCTTGGGGTCCTTTTCACTGCCACTGGTGAAGAGGATAACGGCCGTATCGTCGGCCTCGCCGCCGTGCACCAGCTTTTTGATCAGTGAGGCGGGCAGTTTGGCCATCAGGAGGGCAATGATCTTCTGCAGGCCATTCAGGTTGGCCATGATGTCTTCGAGATAGATCATTCCCTCGACAGAGGGGCACTCAATTTTTTCCAGCAGGGCCTTCGAGGTGATGATGGTCTTGAAGGCGCATTTCTTCTGGGCGTAGCGGGCGTTGTGTTCGGCACCGGTCGAATAGTTGATCATCACCGGAATCCTGCCGCTCATCAGCACCGCAATCTTTGCGAGGATACAGCCGGCCGAGGTGGGGACCATGATGCCGACGAAACCTTTGTCGAGTTTGCGGCAGACCTGGGTGAGGAGGAGGCTGGCCATCAGGGTCCGGCCGTAGGTGAGTTCCTTGTTGGTCGAAAAATCATGAACGGCCAGTTTGCCATCCAGCCTTTTGGCAATATCGATGAATCGGTGATGTAATAGCACAACAGCCTCCTGTCCTGCGGTTTGTACGCGATGGTTGATCAGTGTCCGGTGGAGAGACGGAGGACATGCCCTGCCCCTTTGAAAAATCCAAGTACCACTTTTCTCCCTCTTTGGCAACGTCAACCGACCCGCAAAGCGCTCCTTCATCTCGACATTATTGTCGAGCTGCAGAGCCCTTTGTCGAAGGGTAAGGGCAGGACGGCTGGAGAGACTCGTAACTTACTGGATGTAAACGTATTAATTCTATCAACCCCGTGGCATGGTTCTTGTAAAGTAACTGGCAGTATTCCATAACCTGTGTCAGTTGACATTACATAACCCGGAAGGAGAAAGAATCATGAACATGCGAAAAATTACCTCGATGACCATGCTGGTCTCGCTGGTCCTGTTGTTCCTCAACTCAATAATCCTCTATGTCGTGCCGGAAGGGCGGATCGCCTACTGGGCGGACTGGCATTTCTGGGGACTCACTAAGACCCAGTGGACAGAACAGCATGTGACGGTCGGCTTTCTCTTTCTACTGGCCGGTCTCCTGCATATCTACTACAACTGGGGGGCGGTCAAATCATATATGAAGAATAAGGTGAAAGAGCTTCGGATTTTCACCCCCTCCTTCAATATTGCTCTGCTGGTCACGGTTATTGTGGCGGTGGGGACCTATTTTCATGTGCCGCCGATGAGCACGGTGCTCGAACTCGGGGCGCATTTCAAGGAGTCAGGGGCCGAGACATACGGTGAACCGCCCTACGGCCATGCCGAGCTTTCTTCTCTGAAAATGTTCTCACAAAAAGAGCGGATCGATCTCGACAAGGCCCTTGCCCTGATGAAAGAGGCGGGCTTGCAGGTCGAGGGGGCCAATCAGACGCTTATTGCCATTGCCAAGGCCAACAGGCTGACGCCCCAGCAGCTCTACGGCATCATCAAACCGGCCAAGACCGAGGTCGAAGAGGTGGCCAAGGCTGCGGGTTCAAGCTTCCCGGACGAACCGAAACCGGGTTTTGGCAGAAAGACCCTGGAAGAGGCCTGTGTTGAATTGAAAATCGACTACGCTACCGTTTCTAAGGGCCTGCAGGCCAAGGGGCTGAAGGTCGAGGCGGGCAAGACCATCCACGAAATTGCTGAGGCCAGCGGCAAAGAACCGATGGAAATATTTGAGGATATCCGCGCTGTGGTCCTGGCTGAATAATTCCGCGTCTCAAGCAAACGTTAACTTTGTCGGCTACGCTGTGCGGCTCCTCGCCGTACTTTTATGTACTGTCTCGTCGCTGCTCGCTTGCCTTCGCGTTCTCATTTTGCTTGAGAAGCGGAAGAACTGCACAGCAAAAGGCTGTGCGAAACACCGTCTCTGTGGTAGAAAAAAGGCGATGTGGGTTTGTCTTTAACAATAAAAAAACACGGCGTGCTGCGTCAGCACGCCGTGTTGCACGTACTGTGGAAACGATATGCAGCGGTATCCAGCCTGGAAGATGAACATCCTTATTTTCATTGCCATTGCGGCAATGGTCGGCGGATATTCTTTCTGGCAGGTGCAGCGGGCTACAAAACAGTTTCTCGAAAATGCCCATGAGCATGCCGGGGTGGTGGCGGCTGTTGTCGAGCTGACCCTTGAGGAGTCCCTTAAGGATGAGATGAGCGGTCATGCAGGCCGTGCAGTTGAGGCAACGCAGCAGGAACCCGCGGTTATGGGTTTACTGGAGAGACTGAACAGGCTGCCGGGCATCGCCAACGTCCAGCTGCAGGACCTGACTGGCTCGGATCAGACCAGCGAAACCGAACCCACAACCAGACTCATCCTGACGGAAGGCCGAAAAGTTACCGAGACCATTATACCGCTGGCAGACACGAATCTTGTTGTCGCCCTGCCTGCTGTCCATTTTTCCAAGAGGATACAGCAGATGAAAGGCGAATTTTTGCTTTTTGCCGCATGCATTCTCTTTTTCGGCTGCCTGTCCACCTGGTGGCTGTATCGCATCCAGCAGCAGAGGATTCAGGAGGCCCGCGAATTCGAACGGCGCATCGCCAGGCAGCATGAGGAGGCTGCGCTGGGTCGTGCCGCCGCGACCATCACCCATGAGATCAGAAATCCCCTCAATGCCATCGGCATGGGTCTGCAGAGACTGGAAATAGAGGCCGGGCGGCTTGAGCCGGAACACCTCGACCTTGTGACCAGCATGCGTGAGGCGGTGGTAAGGAGCAATGCTATTGTCTCAAATCTCAAACGCTATGTCGGCGGTTTTCTGCCGACGATTGAGGTTGTTGATGTCGCGGCTCTTCTGGCAGAGGTCATGCAGCTCTACCGACCGCAGTGTGATGCCGCAGGTATTGTCGTCCACAGTGAAATGGCGGCCGGGTTGCTGATCGAGGGTGATCGTAAATTCCTTGGCCAACTCTTTGAGAATCTTTTAAAAAATGCGGTCGAGGCCCAACCTGATGGCGGCCGTATCGCCGTCTCAGCCGAGAGGCGGGAGAGTTTATGCTGTCTGGTTTTTGAAAACGATGGCTTTTCACTGGGCCCGCACGACAGTGAAGGTATCTTCGAACCCTACTTCACCACCAAGACCAAGGGCACGGGCCTTGGTCTTGCCATCAGCAAAAAAATCGTTGAGGCCCATGACGGCAGACTCATTTGGCAACCGGATCTGCAGCGCCACATCTTTCGCCTGGTGATTGAGCTACCTCTCAGGCAGGGTCAGCCTCGGGATGCAAGGGACAAAGACAACTCATTCCAGTTTGGTGTGTGAATATCATGCGGATACTTATAGTCGATGACGAGAAAATGCAGCGGGATATGCTGCGTGGGTTCCTTGAAAAACAGGGATACGAGGTTCTCTCTGCGGCTGGTGGCAAAGAGGCCCTTGTGCTGTTTGCCAATCACCCGATCCAGTTGGTCCTCATTGATCATCGCATGGCAGACATGAACGGCGATGAGGTGTTGCGCCGGCTCAGGGCATCTTCGCCTCTGGTGCGGGCCATCATGATCACGGCCTACGGCAGTGTCGATACCGCAGTCCGGGTCATGCAGCTCGGGGCTGATGATTTTCTTGAAAAACCGGTTGACCTCCTCTCTCTTCTTGAAAAAATCCGGCGGATTGAGCGTGATATTTCGGTCAGGGAGGAGGCCCAATCGGTGACCGAAACCCTCCAACCTGGCAGCCTGCCGCTCTCGATCATCGGCTCAAGCAAGGCCATGCAGGAAGTGCTCTCTCTGGTCTCTCGGGTGGCGGCAACTACCTGGTCGGCGCTGATCCGCGGCGAAACGGGAACCGGCAAGGAGCTTGTGGCCCGTCTTATCCATTTGCAGGGGGCGCGGGCCAAGGCCCCTTTTGTCGAGATGAATTGCGCTGCCATCCCCGAAAATCTCTTTGAGTCCGAGCTCTTCGGCCATGAGAAAGGGGCCTTTACCGGCGCCACCTCCCGTCGCAGGGGCCTTTTTGAGCAGGCCGAGGGCGGCACCCTGTTTCTTGATGAGGTGGGTGAACTGCCACTGCAGCTCCAGGCCAAACTCCTGCGGGCCCTGCAGGAGAAACGTATCAGCCGATTGGGTAGCGAGGCCCCTCTGGCGGTTGATGTTCGGGTCCTGGCCGCCACCAATCGTGATCTTCGGGAGATGGTGGGCCAGGGGCGATTTCGTGAAGATCTCTACTTCCGCCTCAATGTCCTCGAACTGTTCATTCCACCTCTCAGAGAAAGACGGATAGATATCGTCGAGCTGGCCGATCATTATCTCAATAAACACGGGGCCGATCGGACCAGCTTTGATGCTGATGCCCTGGCCATCTTTGTCAAATATGATTTTCCCGGCAATGTCAGAGAACTCGAACACATCATCCAGCGCTTGGTCACCTTCGTTCGGGGCAATCTTATCCGGGTTGCCGATCTACCCGTCGAGATCCGCGAGCAGCAGAGCGATGGCGGCCTCTTGACCGAGCGTCTGGCCCGGGTCGAGCGGCAGATGCTGCTCTCAGCCCTGGAAGAGCATAACTGGGTACAGACCAGGGCCGCTGAGGCGCTGGGCATCAGTGAGCGGGTCCTGCGCTATAAGATGGGGCGGGCCGGTATCAGAAACAAGATATTGGATCCCTAAGCACGACAGTAATTGCGGTTCGGGAGAGTCTTTGTAGAGATTGAAACGGAAAAAGCTGTTATGGTTGCAAGGTAACCAGGCAGAGAGCTGCTGTACCACAATAAGAATTAAGTTAAGGATGTATTTTGAATAATAACGATATATTGCGCAGTATCCGCTATACCTTCGACTTGAGCGATTCGAAAATGATTGCCATCTTTGACTTAGCCGGGCATCAGGTGACGCGGGGACAGATCAGCGATTGGTTGAAAAAAGACGACGATCCAGCCTGTCAAAATTGCAGAGACCTTGAGTTGGCGATTTTTCTCAATGGCCTGATCATCGATAAACGAGGCAGGCAAGAAGGACCACAACCAGAACCAGAGCAGCGGGTAACGAACAATATTGTTTTCAGAAAATTAAAAATCGCCTTGAACCTGAAAGGCCAGGATATACTCGACATTATGGTTCTGGCAAATTTGCGCATGAGCGAACATGAATTAAGTGCGTTTTTTCGAAAGCCGGACCATAAACACTTCCGGTCTTGCAAGGATCAGATATTGCGGAATTTTCTAAAAGGTGTGCAGCTTAAATATCGACCGGGTATGCCAATTCTTGCAGAATTGCAATGAGGGAGGACCTGAGTATATCGAGACTGAGTCTCGACTTCCGTAGATTCTTATTGTAGAGAGAAAAACGATACGCTAGGATGCCGGGTCAGATCTTTTCAGGTGAAACTTGCGCCCGCTATGCCCTGTGAGCGCACTGTTTCAATTTTCCTGCTCCCTCTTAATATTGTCTCAGCACACCTGTATCCATGCCCAACTCCAATCGTTTTTCAGCTTCCCATGGCTCGGTGTTCTTTCTCCGCTGTCTACAAAAGCTCCTCTTCAACCGTTATGTCATCTTCTATCTCCTCCTGTTCGGCTATACCCAGTATGTTGAGTATCTCGGCGGGCTCAAGGGCGGCAAGGTTTTTTTCCATCAGTACCTTGATCGTTGGCTTATCCTCTATCTCTACTGGTATCTCAATGCCATAGTTCGGCCCTCCCGCTGGCAGCCCTTTCTGGCCGCCGCCCCGATCTTTCTCGCCTATATCGGTCAGGATATCTATTATTCGCTGCTGGGGAAGGTGTTCCGTTTTATCGAGCTCACCGAGGCGGCGGAGCTGTTCAATGTCATCGCCCTCAAGTATTTGCTCCTGATCATTCTAGCTGGGGCCATTCCCCTGTTCGGTTTTCTCTATACCATCAATTACCGTCGAGTGGCCGTGATCGTTCTCGGCTGCCTGCCGCTGGTCTTTCTTGTCGGGTTTGTCGAACTGTACCCGGAGGCGGCCCTGCAGGCCTTTAAAAAAGTGGGGCGGGAGGTTATCAACTGGTCGGATGGAATTCCTGTCGAACAAAACGGGCGGTTTGCGATGCTGTGGTACCGTGAGGCCGAGAGGAAGATCGCCGTGGCCAAAACCGATCTATTCCGTGATCGCCAGGTCTATGAAAAAGAGGCCGGGCAGCGCGTGGAGTGGTTGAAGGAGAAAGGTTCAAAGAGGGATGTCCATGTCGTGGTCATGGAGAGTTTTGTCGATCCGACCCTGTTCAAAGGCGCTACCTATACCAAAGACCCTGCCCATCCTGACTATCGAAAGCTGTTTGGTAACAAACTTGGGTTTTCGGTTTCGCCGGTTTTCGGCGGCAAGACCTCGCAGGCTGAGTTTGAGGTTCTTTGTGGTGTCCCGGCTTTTCAGGAACTGGGCGGGGTCGAATTTAACTCGTTCTCCGGTGTCTCAGCCTACTGCCTGCCCGGCATCCTTGGCCTGGCAGGCTACCGGACCATTGCCTCAAATTCCTTCAAGCCAACTTTTTTCAATGCGGTCAACGCCTATGAGGGGATTGGCTTTGGTGAGATGTACTTTCCGAAAGAGTATACCGGTGACAGCAGCAGTTATCTTTCAACAGGCGATACGACCGGTGAGATGTATATGTTTGACGGAGTCCTGTTCAATCAGAATCTGCAGTTTATCAAAGACGCCGTTTCTGATGAGGATGCCCCGCCACTCTTCAACTATGTGCTGACCATGTACGGCCATTTGCCGCATGTGCTCAACAAGGACAAGCGGCCGAATGTTTTAAAACTTGTGTCCCGGTTCAGGGATCCACAGCTTGAGAGGGTAGCCAACCAATTTTTTTACCGCTCCCAGGCCGTTGCGGACTACGTCAAAAAGCTCATCGATATTGACAAGAACAGCCTGATCATTATTGTCAGTGACCATTTGCCACCTCTACAGGGGCAGACCACTTACCAGAAACTCGGCTATCTCGATAACAGAGAGGATAGCATCCACCTCAACCGTATCCTGATCATCGAGGATGGTAAAGTAAAGAAATACACGCTCATTCACCACTATGATGTCCCTAAAATCATCCTCAACTACCTGACGAAAGGGGAGTATTGCCGGGGGAAAACCTGCGGGTTTGTCGAGAACAAATTCATCCAAGACCGGGCCACCATGCACGATCAGTACCTGCGCCTGATGGCCCACGCCATTCAATGATTTTCGGGATGAACGTGGAGAAGGTGACGGTATGTGATGTTTGCAGAACAACCCAGGGGTGTGGTGTTGCTCAAAAGAAACTCCTGAAGAGCAGCACATTCAAAAAAGTGACCACAGCACCGATAATGAGCAGGAGAAGCGTTGTTGATTTTGAGTTTACGTATTTGCCCATGACCTTTCTGGATGAGGTAAGGTAAATCTGTAGAAAAATGGTAAAGGGCAACTGGATGCTGAGGAGCATTTGGGAAAGGATGAGGGCCCGGAACGGATTACCGATAAAGAGGATGACCGCAAATGCACCAAACAGGGAAATGGCCACGCCGAGACGGGTGTGATTATCCTTGAGATCGTAGGGCTCGTTGTACATGCCGGCAAAGATGGAGCCACCGGCCATGGCTGAGGTAATGGTCGAAGCTAATCCCGCAAAGAGTAAGGCAACCGCAAAAACCACCGAAGCATTTTCCCCCACCAGCGGCGTGAGCAGTGACTGCGCTTGCTGCAGTTCAGTAACCGGCTTACCGGCCTTGAAAAAGGTGGCTGCCGCCAGCAGTATCATGGCACTGTTGATTGCCCAGCCAATTCCCATCGACATCAGGGTGTCGAGAAATTCATAATCGAGTTGTTTGCTAATGACTTTTTCATCTTCGAGGTTCCACTGGCGACTCTGGATGATCTCGGAATGGAGGAAAAGATTATGCGGCATGACAACGGCCCCGAGCACACTCATCACAATCATTATCGACCCCTCGGGCAGTGCGGGAGTTACCCAACCAAGAGCGGCGGCAGGCCAGTCGATATCGACCAGGATGAGTTCGTAGAGAAAAGACAGGCCGATGATGGACACAAAGCCGATGATGATTTTTTCGGTGATCTTGTAGGAATTGCTGAACAGCATGATACAGACGATAGCGACCATCAGCAGCGAGCCGGGAATAATGGGGATATGGAAGAGCATATTCAGGGCAATGGCGCCCCCCATGATTTCGGCAAGCGAGGTGGACACGGAAGCCAGTACCGCGGAGAGAAGGACTCCGCGTGAGAGGAATTTCGGGGTGTGGGTGGTGGCGGCCTCCGACAGACAAAGCCCGGTTGCAATGCCCAGGTGGGCAACGTTATGCTGCAGGACAATCAGCATGAGCGTCGAAAGGCTCACCATCCAGAGCAGTTCGTAACCGAATCCGGCCCCGGCAGCAATGTTCGCGGCCCAGTTACCCGGATCGATGAAGCCGACGGTGACCAGGAGGCCGGGGCCGATGTATTTGAATATCTCCAGGGCCGCAAGGACTGGTCGATAGCCTTTTTTATCGATATTTTTCAGGAAACTTAATTTCATCGGGTATGCCTCATCGTTGGGATGCCTTTGGTAGTTTCTTCTGCCGGTTCGTAACTGTTCAGCTATATCTGATCACGGAGAAAAATGTCTGTCATCCCCGAATGTTTCTGTCGGGGATCCAGTTTTTAAAACTGCAATACTCTGGATTCCGGTCTAAAGCCTGCCGGAATGACAACAATAATGGTATGTACTGAATAGTTACCCCGGTTCATTATTACTTTGTTGGTACTACTTTGAAAGAATTTTTATGGTGCCGACATCGGACAAGGGGTATTTGTGGTCCTTGTAGATGAAAAATAATCCAGAGGACTTCTGTTTTGGCATAAGAAGAGGACAGATACCATGATTTTTGATTGTATCGAAAACGCACATCTGTATACGATGCTTGGCTCAAGGATTGGGCAGGCCTTCAATTATATTCAGGCCACTGATTTTAGCCGGTTGGCCTCGGGCAGATATGACATTGACGGCGAGGATCTCTTTGCAATGGTCAATGCCTACGAGACGAAGGACCGCAGAGATTGCGAGCTGGAGGGACACCGGCAGTATATCGATCTTCAGTATATGGTGGAAGGTGCGGAGTTGATCGGCTATGCGCCACTACGAGATCAAACCGCTTCGCTGATCTCAGAGCCGGAAGAGGATTGTCTGTTTTATCAGGGAGAGGCGTCCTTCGTCCTGCTCGATCAAGGGATGTTCGTGTTGCTCTTTCCGGCCGACTTGCATATGCCCTGCGTCCGGGCGGGGCATGCGCGGGTGAAGAAGGTGGTGGTGAAGATCCGGGTCTGAAAAAGGGGGAGATATCAGGCTGTCAAGGCCTTGATGTCTTGTACCGCTATGGATTGAGGAAGTTGTTGGGCTATGGGCACAAGGGTTGGGAAAAACGGTCAGGCAGGGGAATGGGGGCGGAGTAATAATCAAAACTCCGGGCTTTGTGGTCATGCGCTGGAGCAGGGATGTATATCTATCGGAAAGGGATGCATTCAGCGAGAAGCCGAGGTCTGCCTCCCCCGATTCTCCGTTTCATCGTAAGGTGAACGCCGCAAATCACTGGCAAATGAAGGCGCAGAGCGTAGCGGCGCGCCTTCATTTTTACGAGTTAATTTGCATTGTTAGGTTTCTTGTGTTTTGTAAATCTCTTTTTTCAAAATCTTCCAAGCACGTTCAGGAACAACTGGGAGCTTGAGAGATTTATGTATTCGTTCGGCAACCTTGATAAACCTTTGTTCAACCTGCTCTTGGGTAAGACGATAGTTACCAATGATGTTATCAATATACCCAATCACACCAGGGGCAACGAAAGCCATTTTGGGATCGAATGGCGGGTAGTCCCTAAGTATCTCAGGATCTCGTGTGCAGCAATTGTTAGGGCCATTGACGTCTAGGTAACAAACTTCCATATAAGTATCCAGCGCTTCAAGGTCTTTTGATTCTTTCTTTAGGATATCGCCCATTGCTAACCTGGCATTTCGGTAGAAACCCCACTGAAATTTCTGTGCATGCTTCAAGAGTTCCTTGTTTAAAATTGACCATCGTATATCGTTTTCGCTCGGGTCGCTGCCGAACTTATTTCTCAGCACATCTTTTTCCTTTTCATACGCTTCGCGTATCGCAAGGAACTGCTCATGAGTACCATTCGCTATGGCCCACTGTTCTTCGACCGCCGAAATCTGGTCTTCTCTGATAAGGATTTTCTTTTTGTCACTTGGTCGTGTTCGAACATATATAAATTCGCCACAAGATGGGCACTTCTTCTTTCTGCCTGGCATCTTATCTATAGCTGCGTCACAATAAGGGCAAATTGGCTCAGTGTTACCTATGTCAGCATGTGGACTAGAGTCACTTGCACGTTTTGCGCTGAAGATGTTCTTGATTGCTGAAATCAAACTCATTGAACCCTCCATCTGAAACCTACGTGTGTCTCTGGGGCTGGCTGGAGCGTAGCGTAAGCCAGTCCCTATCAGTCGCTTGTTAGAACATCGGTGCTCAAGGTTACACCGGCATGTTGACCAGCACGAATCGGGTAATCGTCGGTCGACGGAGCTGATACTTCTGGCGGAGGTACCCTGCTACTTGGTCCGTATTCCTGCGGTCCGAATCGCAGTCTGCAAAGAACGCCGCTCCCGCAGATTCCTCCGCGACCGGGTCGATAACGGCTGAGAACGCGGAAAGAAACGGGAAGATTCTCCATGCGGCATAGCGGGGCGAGTATGGATTCAGACAGAGAGACACGTCGTCGCAGGAATGGACAACAACGGCGTCCAGATGCTTGTACTTGAAGAACAGCGATTCGTAGAAAAAGTAGCAGGGCTTCGAGTAGTATTCGTCGGCTTCTGTGTGCCCCTCCAATGTCTCAACCCCATAGAGTCGCGCAATCGCCGCCTCTGCCGTCAGGATCGTCGCATCCCGTTGACCGGCGATCAGCCAGATGAGAGTGGAATCCGAGGGTCTTCGGTCGGGAAAGTCCCGGATCTGGCGCCAAGCGTTCTTGACTCGCTCTTCGGTTCTCGCGCCGGAGTACTCGATCGTCGCACCCTTCTTGCTGTCCACCAAGTCGCGGAACTGCTGGTCGTCGGTCTTTCGCTCGACCTCGGTCAGTACCCTCAGACCCGCGAATTCGATGAGCAGATCGGGCGACTTGTACTCAGGTGAGGGCGTTATCATAGAGACATTCAGTCCGAGAACGTCCCGAAGGATACCCCGAATCATTTCCGCATCGCTGTCCACATGTTTCTGGCTCACATGATCCCTCTCAGCGTTCTAACGTCGAATTCACAGGAAGCCGCG
>JAUYSF010000213.1 GCA_030696435.1 Desulfoprunum sp.
TGCTGACGAGCTACATACCGACTACTCCTTGCCCTTCCAACCTCCTCGGTATCGGCAAAGACCATCACTGTGGCAATGGCACCGGCCAGTTCCTGTACCTGATTGTTCTGCGTTGTTGGCTGGACTTCGAACTGATAAAAGAGTGGATAAATTGTCACCATCGTCAGTCCTTCCTGGTAAGGAACAATTTCCTTTACAAAAAAACCCGAAAAATATCAGCTGTCACAATATCATGCTGGATGTTGCCGGACAAACAAAAAGCCCTCTTTTGTACCTGCTTTATGTTTGGGCTACACTACAGATCCAGCCCAGCGCCATGCTTTTTCAACCAATTCTTTCTTTCAAGATAATCGGGCATAACCTTGTCCACCTCATTCCAAAAGGCATCGGAATGATTCCTCTGGTGGAGGTGGCACAACTCATGGACCACCATGTAATCTACAATTTTCGGCGGGGCCATCATGCATTTCCAATGAAAGGAAAGCGAATTCCCCACGGTGCAACTCGCCCAGCGAAAGCCCAGCTCCTTGACCGTTGTCCCTGATGGATGGACTCCAACCTTCGGTGCAAAATTGGCAACACGCTCCCGGATACGTTGTTCACCTTTAGCCGAATAAAAGTCTACAAAGGCCGCCCTTGCCGCACCCTCTCCACCCTGTTCAATCAGTGTGCGTCGCAGACAGAAACGACCATCTTTTAGCTGTAAATCAGCAGCTTTCCCGAAGACCAGCGACAAACGATAGGAGCTCCCTAAGTAGAGAAACGATTCCCCATTCACCCACTCCCGCACCACCGCCGTGGCGTTCAAATCGCGCCACTCCGCCAAATTCCTATATATCCACATCCGTTTGCTTTCCACCACGGCATCCACCTGTTCGGGGCTGATGCCGATGGGCGGATGGACAATCACCAGCCCATTGCGCTCAATGACAATATCCGTGGTCTTTCTGTCTGTGCCGGGCAATAGATGATACTCAATGTCTCGTATGCGTCGTGTGTTCATTCTGTACTACCTTTGAGTAAGGCATCATGTCGATTTTTCGCGAGCTTCATTATTTCCACCGCTACCCGCTCTCGGTTTTGTTTGAGCTCTTCAATGCCGGTCAGCATCAAAGCGGTTTTAATCTCGCTCCGGGTCTTTTTCTGTTTATCGGCATTGGTCCAGAAATCAATGCTGCCGATACTGTCCTGCAAAGTATCAACAATTGCCTCCATCAATACCTTCATGCTGGCCCTGGCCGCATGGGGGACCTTGCCATCGATAAAGGCCTCATTGGCGATATGGGCGTAAAAGGTGGTGGCTTCCTTACTCATGCCATCTTCTCCGGTTTTACGACCTTCAACCACCTCTGTCCGCAGTTTCTCCAAGGCATCGGCCAGCAGTTCCCACTGGTCGTGATGTTGGTCGATCAGATGCTCGACCTTCTCCGACAAGCTCTTATAAAAAGCCGGATCTTCATCATGGTGGACCGTGCAATGCTTGCGAATGGCATGCTCCATTTCGCTGGCCTTGGCCTCTAGGTTGCCGGCGGCGTGTTTGTTCAGGTTCTCGATAAAGTCATCGGCCAGCAGCTCCACCGGCGGCACCTTGGGGTTGATGCCCAAGCTGATCAAATGGGCGTTGATCAGGTCTTTTACCTTTTGACCGGCATCACCCAGGCTCAAGCTGGTATCTTTGTAGCGCTCTTTGGTGACCCGTAAAATATAGCCGAATCGTTTTGCCGGCACCCGGTAGGGATGGGCGGCCTGGTGGGGCAGAATAATATCCATGCTCATCAAAAACTTTTTCAAATACACGTCAAAGTCGGCACGGATTTTTTCATCCTTCAACAAGGTAACCGCCGCATGCACCACCGCGGCGTCGGCCTCCACACCTGACAACCTCCCCTCGACGAACTCGGCCACCTGCTTCACTTTGTGCTCGGCAAACAATTGCAGCAGGCGCTGGTACCGCTCTTCTAAAACCGGCACTTCCGAGGTGATGCTTTTCAGGCCTGCCGCCAGCTCTTCCTGCTCATCGGTGGCGGCATACAGGGTTAAGGCCTCGGTGAGATGGTTGGCGAGACCGATATAGTCCACCACATAGCCGCGTTTTTTGCCGGTTTTGACACGATTGGTCCGGGCAATGGCCTGCAGCAGGGTGTGTTCCCGGATTTTTTTATCAAGGTACATAACCTGCTCAATCGGCGCGTCAAAGCCGGTGAGCAGCATATCGCAGACGATCAGAAAGGCAATCCCCGTGTATTGCTTATCCGGGTCGTCAAAGTCAAAGGGCCGGCAGAAATTAGCAACCGCAGCCCACTCTTTGGCCTGCCGGCGAGCGTGCGTCAAATAGGCCGCCTCATTGGTGCCATCACCGGACACCACTACCGCCGCCTTCAAGAAAGCGATTTTTTTGATCAGTTCCTCATCAGGCTGCGGTTCCGCCTTGGCCTTGGCCAACCGCGCGTGCAAAGCGTCCTCAATCGCGGTTTGATAGCGCAGGGCCGCCAATTTGGAATGGCAGACCACCTGGGCCTTAAAGCCGTTGGGCAGGATATGGCTGATATAGTGATCCACCAGGTCCACGGCAATGGCCGCAATCCGCTGCTCCGCTTCGAGGATGTCACCGGTTGCCCCGTATTTTTTCTTTATGGCCAGCAGCTCTTCTTCGCTGCGGTCCTTGAACAAATCCTCGAAGGCGGTTTCAAAACCGTGTTTATCATAAAGGGCGGTATCGGCGGTTTTGCCTTCATAGAGAATCTGCAGGGTGGCGCCGTCGTTGACCGCATCCATCAACCGATAGGTGTCGATATACTGGCCAAAGCGTTTGGTGGTTTTCCTTTCGCCATGGCGTTCGGTGAGCAGCGGCGTGCCGGTAAAGGCGATCCGCACGGCATGGGGAAAGGCCTCGAAAATATTATCGCCCAGTTCGGATCCCTGGGTGCGGTGCGCTTCATCAATCATGAGGAGAATGCGCTCCGAAGCATTGACCACGCCAAAGGTCTTGCCCGAGGGGATGGCCAGATAGGTGCCCAAGGCCTCGGCAACCTTTAAACTGAGACTCTCTTCCCGCTGCTGAAATTTATGGACCATCACCATGTTGAGATCAGAGCTGTCGGGAGAGAGCTGATGGCGCAGGTCCCCAACACTTTCGATGATATTGACCCGACCGCCGATCAGTGTCGCGGTCTTGCTCAGTTGGTCCTCCAGGTCGATGCGGTCGTTGACCAACACGATTTTGAAATCGTTTAAGTCTTTCGAGGTCCGCATCATCCGTGCCACAAAGACCATGGTCAGCGATTTACCAGATCCTTGCGTATGCCAGACCACGCCGCTCTTTTGCGCCTGGGTCGTGCCATGGCGCAGCCGGTCGCAGATCTTGCCCGCCGCCCGGAATTGCTGATACCGACATACTACCTTGATGCGCGGGCCGCTGTCGGTCTCCATGAAGACGGATGAGGTCCGCAGGATCCGCAGCAGGTTGTGTTTATTCAGCATCCCGGCAATGAGCTGCTGTTGCTGGTTGAGGCCCTCGGCGGTGGTGTCTGCCTGCGGCCACTGGGTTTTCCAGGGAAAGAAGTGCTCGATGCCGGAGGTAATGGTGCCGAAGTCGGCCTGGAGGCCACCGGTGCGGATCAGCAGCAGATTGGTATGGAACAAGCGCGGCTCGCCCTCTTTAAGACCATGCTGACTGGTGGCAATACGCCGGTTCATATAGCGCTGCAGTTGCTCGAAGGCCTCGTCCATGGGGTTGGCGCAGGTCGGCCCGCCCTTTTTACACTCCACCACCGCTAGGGGGATGCCATTCACAAAGAGGACAATATCCGGGATGATGAACTGTTTCACGCAGCCCGGCGTATCGATCCGGAACTGGTTGATGGCGTGGAATTGATTGTTCTCGGGGCTGGCGAAATCAATGAGCTGGACCACTGGGTCTTGTTCGCCGGTGCGTTCGTTGACATCGACCTGGGCCTTGAAGAGGAGTTTCTGAACGGCCTCGTTGGCCTCCAGCAGGGTGCGGTTGGGTTGGCGGAGAATCTGGTCGTGCAGGTCCTGCAGTTGCTTAGCGGTCAGCCAGTTGGCCCCTATGTTGGTGGTGTTGATCTTGAGCACCGCCCGAGCAAAGACCTCGGGCAGGAGCCATTGGCGGAAGGTCTGGCGCAGGCTCTTGCTTGGGTCCTGCGGGATCTCCTGGCCTTGGTCGAATATTGTCCAACCCAGGGTAGCGAGCTGCTGCAGAAACGGCTGCTCGACCTCGGTGTATTCAGACATGGGCGGGTTCCGCTTGCTCGATGGTGACCGGGACTTTGCCGGTGAGAAGGTCGTGCATGAGGCCGGATTTTTGTTTTTGTAATTTTTCCAGATTATCTCGTTCGGAGTCTATCTTTGTCTTGATAGCATTATAGCGCTCGAATATTCTCTCTTGCTCCTGTGGGGGCGGAATCGGCAATCTGAGTGTCTTTAATGTTTTTGATTGAATGGCATCCATAATTCCGCCTTGTGTTTCTCTTCTGAACCAGGATTTAACCCATTCAGCAAAATTAAGTTGCCAACATATGAGCTCAGGCACAACTTTTTCTTGGTCAAAAGTCATGGCCCATAAATGTTTTGATGACAGGGCGTTATCGATATAATTGGGGACTAGAGCACACCGTCCTACGGTCCCCATGATTGTTATAACAACATCTCGTGGTTTAACCGCGTACTTACTCAACTCTCTGAATTTTTTTTCCGAAACAAACCGACGGAAAATTGGAACGAAATTTTCAACATGAATATTGTCAATCCCTAAGAATGGGACCCCTTCCTCTACAAGTTCAGCTTTTAAAAGTGCACTTCCAAAAGGGCCACTTCGCATATTATTCGCAACTGGACCCAGAAGGTTGGCAATTTGGTCGCAACCCCACTCCTTCGGAATCCAGCCGATAAGGGTTTCTTGATACAGTTCCGGGGCCTGGTCTCTGGAGGGGCGGAGTTTGCCATCAGCGGTGAGGCCACGGGTAAACAAGTCGTGCATTAACCCCGCTTTGATTTGCTGGTATTTGTGGATCAGGGCCTCGGTTTTTTTGATGGTTTGATCGAGGGTGACAAGAATGGCAGCAATTTTTTGTTGCAGTTTTTTTGGTGCAAGAGGAATAGCCGTAGCTGCGATAGCCCCGTTCGACAACCCATAGCGAGTTGAACCTGCAGCCATTCTTGAAAAATATTTAGCGACTGAGCTTGATGCTAATTGTTTGGAAAGATAGACAGAATTAACTTTTTCCTTATCCGGTTTAATTAACGCCAGATGATAACCACAGACGAGCTCGCTAATGTCGTCCATAACCACCGCCGGGATACCAATATCGAATGGTGTCTCCGAATCTTTGGTGATAATTACATCACCACTGGATACTTTAAATTTTTCTCTTTCAACCGCGCTGGCAGTTGATTGCATAAATTCAAGACTTGCAGTTATGTAGGCATTTGAATAAACGTTCATGTAATTGCAGAGTTGGGCGGGTTTCTCCCCTGGCATGGATTTTTTATCAACATTGCTAACTCGTATTTCAGCCAGTTCCGACAACGGACAGGTTGTCCAATCACTCATACCCCAACTCCACCAAAAAGGCCTTCAGCTGCTTTGATGCCGCATCTCGTTCAGCTTCAATAGTCCTGGCAGTAACCGCATATTTGCTCCACAAATTTTCAATGGCCTTGATGCAGGCACGTTGGTCAGCCCAGAGATAGGCCTGGTAGGTATCCAGCAACACCTGGCGCAACCGTTCCATGATCACAGTGCGGGCCTCGTCTGTGGAAATGTTCTCCCGCGCACTGGCCACCCGGAAATCGCGTTCTTTTTCGATGGATTTGAGCGCGGCTTTCAGGGCCTTGGCCTCATCCTCCAGCACCTTGTGCCGGGCAAGGCTTTGCTCAATGCTCAGGGCGCGTTCCCTGGCCAGTTCACCCTGTTCCATGGCCTCGTTCAGGGCTTCGGCAAACTCGGAGGGGTGCTGCACCTGGCCAGCCAAATCGAGAATGCGCCTGCCATGGGCAAACTGCGGGTCCGCTCCGGTGAACCCTTCGCTGCAGTAATAGCCTTTCTTGGCCTCTTGGGGCAGCAACCCTGCTACCTTGATTTCGGTGAAGATATGGGTTGCCAGCTCTTTCAGTCGCTTCAGGTTCGCCTTCCATTCCCCGTTGACGATTTTCAGTTCTTCCTTTTTCTCTTTGACTTCGGCACTGGCCAGGAGCCCGCTGTCCTCGGTGTCTTCAAAATCTTCCTCATCGGCGCTCGCAAACAGAGCTTGCAACTCGGCAAGCCGGGCCTGGGCCTGTTCCATCTCGTCCAGCACTTCCGGGAACTGGCTGTGGAGAATGTCGGCATCGGGGATCAGTTCCGGCCCCCAACCACTGGCGGCAATGGATTTGAAATCAGCCTTGAGCAGATTGACGTAGTTGGCAAAGGCCCCGCGCACCTGGTAGGGGGTGAGCAGATCCTGACCCGCCAGCACCTCGGCAATGCTTTGGAGCAGGCTGCGGCGCATCAGGTAGACGTTGCCCGATTGTTCCTGCTGCTTTTCAGAGCCCGGGGCCAGGGCAGCAACAATCGGCAGGTTATCGTACCACCAGGATTCCACCTGTTGCATAAAGATCCGGTGGCGTGCGATCACCGCTGGGTGGCGGCTGACAAAATCGGCAATACTCCGCTTATCGGCTATCGATGGGGCAAAATCGAGATACACCGCATCCCTGGCAATAAAGCAATCGTCCCGCAGTCCCGCGTAGTTGTCCCAGAAGTGGGCCAAGGCATCGACCTCGACCAGCGGGACCCCGCCATGCAGATGGGCCCGCACATCCTGGGGTTCGGGTGGAGGGGCATTATCGACATAGCGGCGAATGTTGCAGTTGTAGTCTTCGGCGGCAATCTCGGCCACCGGCACCCGGCGGGCATAGGCGGGCAGGTCCGTGCCCTGGCGGTAGGCATGGACGATTTTATCGATGTCTTCCGGCCGCAGGTGATTCTGGGCCTTGCCTTCCCGGTATTCCCGATCCGCATTGATAAACAACACCTGGTCGCGCTGGGTCGCGCCCTGCTTGTTCATCACCAGAATACAGGCCGGAATGCCGGTACCGTAAAACAGGTTACTGGGCAGACCGATGATAGCCTCCAGGTAGCCTTTTCCAATGAAATGTTTGCGCGCGGCCCGCTCTTCACCGCCCCGAAACAAAACGCCGTGCGGCATGATGGTGGCCAGGCGGCCATCGTGCTTGAGGACCGCCAGCATGTGCTGCACAAACATCAGGTCGGCCTTTTTGCCTTTTTCCGGCATCATCACCGGGAAGCGCCCGGAAAATTTGAGCTCTTTTTTGCTGTAGTTCTGGCTGAAGGGCGGGTTGGCCAACACCCGGTCAAAACGCTTGAGTTCGTTGTTGGCATCCAGATGCTGCGGTTCCTTGATGGTGTCTTCCTGGCGGATATCGGCATGGGAGATGCCGTGCAACAGCATGTTCATCTTGCAGATCGACCAGGTGGTACCGATCTTTTCCTGCCCGCTCAGTGACAACTCATTGGGGTTGCCGCCGCACTCGCGCAGATAATCCCGCGTTTGAATGAGCATGCCGCCCGAGCCTGCGGTGGGATCATAAACGCTCATGCCTTCCTGGGGGGCGCAAATTTCGACACAGACACGAACCACCTCGGCGGGCGTGTAAAATTCTCCGGCCTTTTTGCCGGCTGAGTCGGCGAAAAATTTGATCAGCCATTCGTAGGCGGCGCCCAGTAAATCAGGGAATTCAAAGTCCTCGTCGCTGAGCGGGATTTTTTCAAAGTTGAGGACAAAGTCGGCCAGGGTGTCGTCATCAAGGGTGCGCTGGCCAATCTTGCGGTTAAAGTTGATGCCTTTGAGGACATCCTGGAGGGCATCGATGTTGGCATCTTCAATGGCTTCGAGCGCCTTGTTCAAGGTGGTGCCGACGTTTTCTTTCACATGCTTGAGCGCAGGATGGCGCACGATCTTGGTTTCACCCTCCTTGGTGGCCAGCTCGTCCCAGCCTTCATTCCAGCGCGCCCGTTCCGGCACAAAAAAATACTTGCCGGAATAATTATCCGAGTCGTTCAGCTCGATGGCAATATCTTCCGCGCTCATCCCTCGGGCGGCGAGTTCCTTGTTCAGCTCAGCCCGGCGTTGATCAAACAGGTCGCTGGCCCGCTTCAAGAACAGCATACCGAAGATATATTCCTTGTATTCACTGGCATCCATGCTGCCACGGAGGTCGTCACAGGCGGTGAGCAGGAGATTTTCAAGGCGAGAGAGGGTGAGTTTGGTTTGGCTCATGAATACTTCCTATGGTTGATCGGATTCTTGAGAGGGTAGCCAATCCAAGCCAAAGATTAAGCAGAATAAAATAACGCAACTCCCTTAATAGAATTATTGTCCCATATAAGCCTTGAACTGGAATGTTTGCAATCTTCTTGCGCCGAGTTGATCAAAGAAAATAATCTTCCGGTTAAAGGATCGAACATTTGTGAGATCCGGGCAATGGGAAGAAACATTCACAACGGGTAACTCAGCAGAAAAACACCCGAAACCCGTCATAGGCAAAGGATTTCATGGTAACGGGTAGAGCTTGGGGTGCTCATACTCCTTACCCGTTTAACGAGTAGATGCTAATGGGTTTTGATGGATATCGCTGGACAACAAAAAACCCGCAATCCTATCAGGAGAACGGGCTTTTGACTTATTTGGACTTTCTTGATCTATCAAATGGTGCCGGAGGTCGGAATCGAACCGACATAGGGTTGCCCCTGCTGGATTTTGAGTCCAGTGCGTCTACCTATTTCACCACTCCGGCATGTGAGGTTGTTTTATACCGTAACTCTTCTCGATCAGTCAAGAACAAAGGAGGCCCCCCTTTACTTGGCAGTCTCCGTAAATATTGTGCGCAAGTTGTAAAAATAACTGGCTGCCGACCAGACTGCCAGAACAAGTGAAATATAGACCAGAATCCGGCCAATCTCATACTGGTAGGGAATTGTCAGAATTCCCCGGGGGAAAATGAGAAACCCCAAGCCGATATATTGACATGTGCTCTTGTATTTGCCCAGTTTTCCTGCCGCCACTATTATGCCTGTCGTCGCTGCCAACCCTCTGAAACCGGTAACGATAATCTCCCTGCAGATAATAACCAGGCAGACCCATGCCACTAATCTACCAAGAGGGATGAGCATAATGAGGACCGTGGTCACCAAGACCTTGTCAGCCAGAGGATCCATCAGTTTGCCAAGCACGCTCTCAATCTGATATTTTCTGGCTATCAAACCATCAACATAATCCGTCAAAGCAGCCACCGTGAAGACTAAAAAGCACACGGTCTCGACAGTTGAAGTCTGGTCCATCGAGAAGAGAGCAATAAGAACCGGCACAAGGGCAAATCGAAAAGCCGTCAATATGTTGGGTACCATCATGAGATGTTTCATTTATTCTCGTTTCTGAGCATCCCTTTACGACGACGGCCTTTTACATCCAAAAAGTGTGAGAAAGAGTGAATTTCAACCTCCTCTTGTTTTATATACACGGTAATGCGTCAGCACTTTACGCACATAATCGAGTGTTTCAGGTATCTGCGGGACACCACCGGTTCTTTTGACAAGGCCTGGTCCGGCATTATATGCAGCGAGAGAAAGAACCAGATTGTTATCAAAGGTGTCAAGCAGGCTTCTTAAATACCTCACACCACCATCAATATTCTCTCCGGGATTAAAGGGATTGGCTACCTGCAGATCTTGCGCGGTTCCCGGCATGAGCTGCATAAGCCCCTGTGCCCCTTTTTTGGAGATAGCACGGTGATTGAAATCCGATTCTGCACGGATCACCGCCTTGATAAGATATGGATCAACATTGTACATATTGCCGATCTGCTGGATATACCTGTCAAAAGACGAGGACGATTTGTCTCCAGAAAACTGAAACATTCGCCGAACAGTATTTCCTGCAAATTTCTGTGTGGCAGAAACAATTTTGCAGTCCTGCCCCGTGGGGGCATTTGTGAACTGAGTGCCTCCACGGCCATCACTACAAATAAACATATCCGCCTGCCCCGAAATAGGGTGCAGGAATAAAGACAGGCAAAACGTGACGACTGCCAGAAAGGTACTTTGGAAGATTCGTCGTTTCACAAGATTCCTCCGCTTGAAGCAATCCCGGTGAGTAGTCATTATTTTTTCCGCTTTTCCCAGTCGGCCAAAAACTGCTCGATGCCGGTATCAGTGAGTGGATGTTTGGCCAACTGCTCAATGACTTTGAAAGGTATCGTGGCGATATCGGCACCGATGAGAGCTGCATCCATGACGTGTTGGGGACTTCTCACGCTGGCGACAATGACCTCACTCTGGTAGCCATAATTAGCGTAAACGGTCATGATGTCGTTGATCAGGTCCATGCCGTTCACCCCAATGTCATCAAGCCTCCCGACAAAAGGACTGACATAGGTTGCCCCGGCCTTGGCGGCAAGAAGGGCCTGGGTAACGGAAAAGACCAGGGTCACATTTGTCTTGATCCCTTCGGCGGTGAGTCGTTTTACCGCCTTTATTCCTTCCATTATCATCGGGATCTTGACGACGATCTTTTCATCCATGGCCGCCAATATGCGTGCCTCATCAACCATTCCCGCAGCATCAAGACTGACCACCTCGGCACTTACCGGCCCATCGACGATCCGGCAAATCTCCCTGATGATTTCTTCGAATGGCTTGTTTTCCCTGGCGATGAGGGACGGATTGGTGGTTACACCATCTACCATTCCCATCTCGACACCCTTGTTGATCTCATTGATGTTCGCTGTATCAATGAAAAATTTCATTTTCCTTCTCCTTGCTTGATAAAAATATTGCAGCAGGCCTCGCTGCAGAAATAGACGATTGAATCCTTATGTTGCAAATGAATCGCCTGTTGGCGTGGTACAAGAGTATGACAGATCGGATCCTCGACGAGGACATCGTTTACCGGACCGCCATTCTTAACCGCTTTCTGCTGCTTTTCACCATTCTTGCCATTTTTCAAGCTCCCGACGAGCAGTCGGTAGGCCAAAAAGATGAGTATAGCGAGGATAATAAACCGTAATGGAGTCACTCTCTTCCCTCTTTGAACATGATACGAATAATGAATGAAGGCAGGCTAATGCAGCATATAAAGATATGCTCTTTTCAGTATACTCTAAGATTGACAAACCTTGAAGCCTTCTTCAAGAATTTAGGAATGGTTGGGTCCGCGCGCCCTCACCACTCCTTCCGGATAATCTCTTGTTCAGGAATCTGGTTGCTCTTTATCCGATCAATCAGCTGTTGCTCCATTTCCTTGACCGTTAACGATCCCTCGCCTCGCAAATCCGGAGCAATCTCGGCCAGTGGACTGAGGACGAAGAGACGTTCGGCAATATGGGGATGGGGTAAAACCAGCCCCGGCTCATTGACAGACAGACTGCCGTAATACAGGATATCCAGATCAAGGACACGGTCCTGATATCCGGCTGCCCTCCCATCCCTGGTTCTCCCGAAGGCCGCCTCAATTCTCAGAAGTACCTGTAGGAGTTCATGGGCTGTGAGATCGGCCTTCAGCTCGCCAACGCAGTTGGTGAACCAGTGCCGACTGCTCATGCCCACCGGCGACGAGATATACGGACGGGAGATGGCCACTGTGGCAAGACGTTTTTCTTCTCCGATCGTCTGCCAAGCAGCGGAGATGACCGCCGGCCCATCACCCAAATTTGAGCCTAATCCAATGAATGTCCTTACCATTCCGGCACCGGTTCTTCGCCTTCAGGACCTAAAAATCCTGAAGCCCGAGAACATCAACCATATCATAAACCCCGCATCCCTTGCCAACAATCCAGGCCGCAGCCGTTGCAGCCCCTTTGGCAAAATGATCGCGACTGTGGGCCCGATGGGAGATCTCCAGCCGTTCACCGGGACCGGCAAAGTAGATGGTATGCTCGCCAACAATATCAGCGGCCCGAATCGATTGGATGCCGATTTCCCGCGGTTTACGCTCGCCAATAATGCCATTGCGGGCAAAAACACCCACCTCCTTGAGGTTGCGGTTGACTCCGGCGGCTGCCATCTCGCCAAGTTTCAAGGCTGTGCCGCTGGGGGCATCTTTTTTCTTGTTATGATGCGCTTCGAGTATCTCGATATCGAAATCATCCCCCAGAATAGCGGCAGTTTTCTTAGCCAGCTTGAACATAACATTGACACAGATAGACATATTCGGCGATTGCACACAGGGAAAATTGCGGGCCAAGTCCTTCAGCTCCTCGAGATTTTCCGGAGAAAGGCCGGTCGTGCCGATGACCATGGCCGTCTTGTGTTTGGCCGCCAGTCGGGCGAATTCCATGGTGGCCTTGTGAAAGGTGAAGTCAATGATCACATCTCCCTGCGCAATGACGGCCTCAAGGCCCTCGCGGATGACGACCCCGATCCGGTTGGCGGAAATCAATTCTCCAACATCTCTGCCGATGTATTTATTGTCTGCGGCTTCAAAGGCTGCGGCATAGGTGAGCCGGGGATGCTCACCGACCATATGGGCCACACGCTGTCCCATCCTCCCGGCTGCGCCGGCGATTATTACCTTGATCATGATCTGCCCTGTCGATATGCGTTGATAAAAAGACTCAGCCGTCCGCCGAATATATGGCGGGCTAAAGTAGTTCCAGGCCTGTCATGGCCGCTTTCAGTTTCTCGACACCGGCCTCATCCAGGGGTGCCAGGGGAAGCCTCGGCAGACCACTGCGAATCCTCCCCAGAAACTCCACACCCATCTTGGCAGGAACGGGATTGGGCGCACAGAAGAGGGCCTTCATCAAGGGATACATACGATAATGCAGCCTTTGTGCCGTTTTCAGGTCACCGGCCAGAGAGGCCTCCATCATCTGAGACATCCCTTTCGGATAGACATTGGAGATAACCGAAATAACCCCTTTTCCTCCCACCAGAACGGTGGGCATCGCCGTGAAATCATCACCGGAGAGGAGAATGAAATCTTCTGGACAGAGACGGATTATGTCGCTGATCTGCTCAAGACTGCCGCAGGCCTCTTTTATACCGATGATATTGTCTATCCGGGAAAGACGGGCCACGGTCTCCGGGGTCATGTTGATCGCTGTGCGTCCAGGGACATTATAGAGGAACATCGGGATGTCGACGGCCTCGGCAATGGCCTTGAAATGCCGATATAATCCTTCCGCATTGGGTTTATTGTAATACGGGGTCACGGAGAGAACGGCATCGGCCCCGCTGTCCTTGGCGCTGGCGGTCAGTTCAATGGCCTCAAGGGTATTATTGGCGCCGGTGCCGGCAATGACGGGGACACGTCCGGCAACCGTCTGCACGGTCAGCTCTATTACCCGTTTATGCTCAGCAAAGTTGAGAGTGGCCGATTCGCCGGTGGTGCCGCAGGGGACTATGCCATGTGTCCCTTCGGCAATCTGGAACTCGATCAGATCGACGAGTCCCTTTTCATCCAGGCAACCATCAACAAACGGTGTGACAATTGCGACATTTGCACCATGAAACCTTTCCATGACTTCTTCCTCGATTAAATTCTTCTAGCGCTCTTTCTACAATTTCCTTTTTAGATCCCGCATCAGAGCAGAGATTCCGCGGTCAGATACCCTTCGTAAATGCGTCTGGCCGGACCCTGGAGAAAGACATTCTGAACTGTCCCTGCATACAGATCAAAAACAATCCTCAGCCGTTCTCCCCCGGAGGTGAGAACCTGAACCGGAGATGCCACCCTACCGAGCAGGGCGGCAATTATCGCCGAGGCGACAGCACCTGTGCCACAGGCCATGGTTTCGTCCTCCACACCTCTTTCGTAGGTGCGGACGTGGAGTTCACCGTTTTCCAGTAGACGGATGAAATTGGCATTTGTCCCCGCAGGCCCGAACATCGGGTGGTGACGTACCTCTCTCCCCCATTCTTTCACGGGTATATCCTTTTCGTCAACAAAAATGACGGCATGGGGAACTCCTGTGTTGATAAAAGCCACGACCATTTCCCGACCGTCAAGAACAAGGGTGCGGTCGAGTTGACAATCCCGAGGCGGAGTCATCCGCAGACTGACAGTCGCCTCATCTTCCAGGACTTCCGCTTCAATGATGCCGGAAAGGGTCTGAAATCGCATTTTTTTGCCTACCATTCCAGCCTGATAGGCAAATCTCGCGGCACACCTGGCGCCGTTGCCACACATCTCGGCAACAGAGCCATCGGCATTGTAGAACTGCCATTGGAAATCCACATTCTCGGCTTCTTCGAGCAGGATGAGGCCATCCGCCCCAACAGAAAACTTGCGCCTGCAAATCCTCCGGGCAAACTCAGGTTGCTCAGCCAAGGATATTTTTTTCTGGCGATGGTCTATTATGACAAAATCGTTTCCCGCCCCACTCATCTTTTCAAAAGCAAGGGGGAAAAGATCTTTCTGCTCCACAATCCGTGATTGTTCTTTCATATCCCTAACCGACTATCTTTTGAAAATCCCACGATGCTGGCCCAGAAAAAAGAGCCCTCCGCCTATGGTGAACAGAGGCAGGAGGGCCGATATTTTTCAGTAACTAAATTTTCAAGGCAATATCTACAACTCTTGTAGTTGTTAATGCCTTGTGGTTGCCTCAGCTGATTTTTCGCTCTCGTTAGCCGGTTTAGCCTTATCGACGGCTGTTACTGAATAATAATAGCGGACTCCGGCAGTGGCTTTCTTATCAACAAAGATCGTATAGACCGGCTCGACAGTCCCGATAACTTCCGGGCCGGAATTTTCCGCAGTGCGCCGATAGACCTTGTAGCTACCAAGATCCTCTTCAGGCGATTTCTCCCACAGGATTTTGATACCCGTATCCGTCTCGACTGCCGTAACCCCGGTAGGTGGTGCAGGCGGGGTCAGATCCGTTGAGAGGGTGGAGACCGCCTGACTTGTTCCGCCACTGACGATTTCACGGCCAATTTTCAGTTGGGACTGGACCTGATAAGAATATTTCTGATTATTGGCGACATTTTGATCAATAAAGGCTGTTCTCCTCTCAACCACACCGATCTTTTCAAATTCCTTACCACCGGTGCTGCGCAGTATCTGATACTGCAGCGGCTTATCGATCGGGCTGCCATCCTGGAGTGCGGTTGCAGGCTGCCAGTTCAGAACAACCTGATTATTGCCTGCCTTGGCTGTCAGCCCTTCAGGAGCCTTGGCCGGGACATTCCAGATAAACGTGATGATATTGGAATCTGCACTTTCGGCAAACCAGCTAGTACGGGAGCGGACTTTAAAAAAATACTTATAGCCCGGGCGCAAGCTGGTAAGCTCGTAGACAGCCTTTCGCTTCTTACCGTCTTCCTTGGTGACACCACCTGGTTGCGCCAGAGGTTCAGCAAACGGAATGGGACATCCACCGCAATAGTCCTTGAGTGGCATCTCGGCTCGGAAAATCTCAAAAGTGGCCAGATCCTCTATATTCGAGCCCTTAATGGTCTCGATCGGAAATGACCAAGAAAGCAGCACCCCTTTTGCATCCGCATCAAACCGCAGATCCTTGATCGCTTCAGGAACAACAGTATCCGGAGGAACAGGATGATTTTTAAACCCACATCCCTCAGAGAACAGCAAGAATGCCCCAATCAATAGACATGCCCCAGTAACACCTGCCCTGCGTATAATGTTCATTATGCAATCCCCATTTGTTTTTCAGCATAACTGACCGCTTCTTCTACACGTTGCAAGCCAGTACCTCCAGTTGAGATACGGCTATTCACCGAACCTTCAACGTGTAAAACCTCAAAAACATCTTTCTTGATTACCGGAGAGAACTGCGCCAGTTCGTCGAGGCTCAGCGCCTCCAGTTCACATCCCTTGCCCAGACAATAGGCTACCGCCCTCCCTACAATACCATGGGCCTCACGAAAAGGAATATCTTTTAGGACCAGATAATCAGCCAGGTCAGTGGCGGTCATACAGCCGAAACGGGTGGCATCTGCCATCCTATCCGTCCGAAATCTAAGATTTTTCAGCAGTTCTGCCATGATGGCAAGAGAGGCGCTGACAGTATCAACTGCATCAAAAACCGGTTCCTTATCCTCCTGTAGATCACGGTTATAGGTGAGCGGCAATCCTTTCACCAGGGTAATCAGGGCCATAAGACTCCCCACCACCCTGCCACTCTTGCCCCGGATCAATTCAGGGATATCTGGATTCTTCTTCTGCGGCATGATCGACGAACCGGTACAGAAGGCATCAGCGATGTCGACAAAGGAAAACTCCTGGGTGGACCAGAGGACCAGTTCTTCTGAAAGCCGGGAGAGATGAAGCTGGGTCAGGGTGCAGCAACTGACAAATTCTATGGCGAAGTCACGATCTCCCACCGTATCCATGGAATTGGCCGTCACCCCATCAAAGCCAAGAGCCGCCGCCACCTGCTCCCGATCAATCGGCAATCCGGTACCAGCCATGGCGGCGCAACCGAGCGGCGAGAGGTTCAGCCGTTTGCGGCAGTCCGCCAGACGGCTCAGATCCCTGCCGAACATCTCGTAATAGGCCAGCATGTGGTGGGAGATCAGGACCGGCTGGGCCCGCTGCATATGGGTATAACCCGGCATGACCCGACCCAGATATTCTCTGGCGAGAAGGACAAAGGCCTTACGTATTTCAACAAGCAGCTCGGTGAGGATGTCACACTGATCTCGCAGATACATCTTCAGATCTAGGGCGATCTGGTCATTGCGGCTGCGGGCGCTGTGCAGTTTGGCTCCGGCCGGACCGATTCTGTCGACAAGGGCTTTTTCGATATTCATGTGAATATCTTCAAGTTCCCGCCTGAACTCAAAGGTTCCCGCGTCGATCTCCTGCTCAATCGCCGTAAGCCCACCGACGATGGCTGCAAGCTCCTCTGAGCTGAGGATTCCCTGGCTGGCCAGCATTGTCGCGTGGGCCTTACTGCCGGCTATATCATATTTATAGAGTCGTACGTCGTAATGAATCGAAGCCGTGAAGGCCTCAACAGACCCGGCCGTAGCGGTCGAAAACCGCCCGCCCCACAATTTCTTTGAACCGCTCTCTTTCTCTTCGCTCATACGACCTGTCACTTTTTCTGCAGCGCCTGGATTTTCAGGCGAAGTCCGTTAAGGCGGATAAAACCTGTAGCGTCACTCTGATTGTAGACCGTGTCCTCCTCAAAGGTGGCAAAGCTTTCCTGGTAGAGAGACTGCATCGATTTTCGGCCGACGGTTATACAGTTTCCTTTGTACAGTTTCAGCCTGACTGTGCCGTTGACGGTCTTCTGGGTGGCATCCATGGTGGTCTGCAGGAGTTCTCTTTCCGGCGAAAACCAGAAACCGTTGTAGATCAGCTCGGAATAACGGGACACCAGCGAGTCACGAATGCGCATGACCTCACGGTCCAGGGTAATGGTTTCAAGGGCACGGTGGGCCTCCCGAAGAATTGTGCCGCCCGGAGTCTCATAGACACCCCGTGACTTCATACCGACAAAACGGTTTTCCACCAGATCAAGACGGCCGATGCCATTTTGTCCGCCAAGCCTGTTGAGCTGCTGGAAGAGGGCCAGAGGCTCAAGCTGTTGACCGTCGATGGCGACAGGATTACCGTTTTTGAATTCCAGTTCCAGATAGGTTGGCTGGTCCGGAGCGTTTTCCGGGGATACAGAGAGTTTGAACATCGTCTCATCCGGCTCATTCCAGGGATCCTCAAGGATTCCACCCTCAAAGCTGATATGCAGGAGATTCTCGTCGGAGCTGTAGGGTTTTTCTTTGGTGACAGGAATGGGGATTGCATGCCTCTCGGCAAACTCCACCAGTTTCTGCCTGGAATTGAGTGTCCATAACCGCCATGGCGCAATGATCTTCAGTTTGGGCGCAAGGCCGATATAGGCCAGCTCAAACCTGACTTGGTCATTGCCCTTACCGGTTGCCCCATGACTGACTGCGTCGGCACCTTCGGCCAGGGCAATACGGACCTGCTCTTTGGCGATAAGCGGTCGCGCAAGAGAGGTCCCCAGAAGGTATGATCCCTCATAGATGGCATTGGCCCTAAAGGCCGGAAAGATATAGTCTTCGACAAATTCTTTTTTCAGGTCCGAGACGATCACCTTCTCGGCCCCGGTTGCAAGGCCCTTGGCCCGCACCGCATCCCAATCCTCTTCCTGCCCGATATCGGCGGAATAGGCCACCACAGAGCAGCGGTATTCCTCGGCTAGCCATTTCAGAATCACCGAGGTGTCAAGTCCGCCGGAATAGGCCAGAACAATTTTTTTCACATCCATATCAACAATCCTCAAAGGTAAAGAAAATGCCCGGCATTTTCAAAATTATTCAACATACCAAATCCTTCAATCCACCATCAGGCAATCAACTTTTCCAGGATCGCCTTGTGGATATGCATCTTGTTTTCGGCCTGATCAAACGCCACGCACTGCGCCGATTCAAGCACCTCGTCGGTGATCTCCTCCTCGCGATGGGCGGGCAGGCAGTGCAGGACGATGCAGTCGTGCGGGGCCCCGGCCAGCAGTTGCGTATTCACCTGATAGGCCCTGAACACCTGCAGGCGCTCGGCCTGCTCTTCTTCCTGTCCCATGGAGGCCCAGACATCGACATTGATGACGTCGGCGCCGGCTACGGCCTGTCCCGGATCTCTGACCAGCGTAATCGACCGCTTGGTCTCAGCACGACTCAAGGCCAAGATCCCGGCGTCGGGTTCATAGCCTTCCGGACAGGCCAGGGTCAACTCAAATCCAAATTTGCCGGCAGCCTGTATCCAAGAATTGGCCATATTATTGCCATCTCCGACCCAGGCTATCTTCAGCCCCTCAAGCCCCCCCTTCTTTTCCCGAACCGTCATGATATCGCTAAGGATCTGGCAGGGGTGGTGCAGGTCGGTCAGGGCAGTGATTACCGGGACAGTGGCATAGGCCGCCAACTCGTCCACCACATCCTGACCAAAGGTCCGCACCACCATACCGTCAACATAGCGGGACATGACCCGGGCCATATCCTTCAACGGCTCCGAACGGGCCAGCTGGGTGTCCCTGGCGGAGAGAAAGATGACCTGCCCTCCCAGACCATACATGGCCGCCTCAAAAGAGACGCGAGTCCTGGTGGAGGGTTTCTCAAAGATCAGGCCAATAGTCTTACCAGCCAGTTGCTGATGGACAACACCTTGGTTTCGTTCTTTTTTTAACTGCAAAGCCCGTTCGATGAAACTGACAAGCTCTTCTTTTGAAAAATCGTGCAATGAAAGCAAATGCCTCGGCATGGTCCTCACTCGTATTTCAGACTGGCAACTTTTCTTGCCAGTGTTTACCTCCCTCCTCCTCATCACACTGATTTTTCAAGGGAGAAAGGGCGTATCATTACATAAAATGCAGGTGATTTGCAAAGATTTTTCCCGGAATCCCTTCGCCACAGTGTTCAGTTACACAAATGGTTGTCGATCAGTACTCCGCCAGAAGACCGGCAAGTGCCGCCAGGAATTGATCGATCTCCACTTCACTGACAATCAAGGGAGGGACAAAACGCAGGGCGACATTGCCTGCAAAATTAAAGAGAAAGCCACGTTCAAACATCCTCTTGACAATCTCGCTTCCCAGCCCTGTTCCCTTCTCGGTAAGCACCAGTCCCCAGATCATGCCTCTGCCTCTGACACCGGACAGCAGAGCGGGAAAACGTTCTACCAGTTTCAGCAGTTCATCCTGGAGATATTTCCCTCTGACTTGAACGCCTGGTAGAAATTCCTCATGGAGGATGGTTTTCAGGGTTGCAACCGCAGCGGCCGCAGCAACAGGATTGCCACCAAAAGTCGAAGCATGGGTCCCCGGGGTGAAGGAAGCGGCAATCGTGTCGGTGGTCAGCATGGCTCCGATGGGCAGGCCGTTGGCCAGGGCCTTAGCCAGGGTCATGATGTCGGGCACCACGCCTGTCTGCTCATAGGCGAAAAGGGTCCCGGTCCGGCCAACGCCCGTCTGGATCTCGTCAAAAATCAGGAGCAGTCCCTTCCTGGTGCACAGATCACGGATCCCCTGTAGATATTCGGCCTCTAGCGGGCGCACCCCGCCCTCGCCCTGCAGGGGCTCGCAGAGTATAGCGCAGGTCTTGTCGCAGATCATCGCCTCCAGGGCCTGCAGATCACCAAAAGGGGCATGGACAAAGCCCTCGGGAAGCGGCTCGAAGCCCCTGTGGAACCTGGGCTGGCCTGTAGCCGCCACGGTGGCCAGTGTCCGGCCGTGAAAGGAACCGGCCAGGGAGATGACTTCATACCGCCCTTCTCCCGCGTGAATACGGGCCAGTTTAATGGCCGCCTCGTTGGCCTCGGCCCCGCTGTTGGCCAGAAAAACCTTGTCGGCAAAGGAATGGGCGACCAGCAATTCGGCAAGTTCAGTCTGCTGTCTGGTATAATAGAGATTGGAGACATGGACCAACTCGGCGGCCTGGCGACAGATCGCCTCGGTAACGACTGGATGGCAGTGCCCCAGACTGCAGACTGCAATCCCCGAGAGAAAATCGAGATACTCACGACCATCGGCATCCCACAGCAAACAACCTTCACCCTTAACTATGGCAGCAGGGTATCTCGCATAGGTTCCGATAAAGACCCGGTCAGCCCTTGCCTGCAGCTCTTTGTTTGTCCTTTCCATCAGTAAATCTCCGTTCCAACCCCTTCACGGGTAAACATTTCGAGCAGAATTGCATGTTCCACCCTGCCATCGATAATATAGGTCTTGGCCACACCACGGGTCAGGGCCGTCTCGCAGCAACGGACCTTCGGGATCATGCCCCCGGTCAGAGTGCCATCGGCTATCAGGGGCTCAAGATCCTGGCGTGACAGCGAGGTGATGAGTTTTCCTGCCTTATCCTTAACTCCGGCCACATCGGTGAGGAGCATGAGTTTTTCTGCGGCGAGCTCTCCCGCTATCGCGCCGGCGACCAGATCGGCATTGATATTATAGGCCTGGCCGTCCTCTCCCACCCCGACCGGGGCGATAACCGGAATGAAATCGGCCTGAGACAGACTTTCCAGAACCTGGGGGTTTATCTTGGTCACCTGGCCGACCCGGCCGAGGTCGATAAGCTCTGGTGGGGCCTCCTTGAGCTCCTCTCCCCTGCCGTGCAAGCTCATCTGCAGTTTTCGGGCACAGACCAGATCGCCGTCGCGCCCTGAGAGTCCCACCGCCTTACCGCCGCAATGGTTGATCAGGCCGACAATTTCTTTGTTCACCTTGCCGACCAGGACCATCTCGACCACATCCATGGTCTCCCCATCAGTCACCCGCATGCCCTGCACATAGCTCGGTTGGATATCCAAGCGTTCGAGAAATCGGTTGATCTGCGGCCCACCGCCATGGACAATCACCGGATTGATGCCGACCTGCTTTAACAGGATGACATCAAGTGCGAACTGCCTTTTCAGATGCTCGTCGACCATGGCATGGCCACCATATTTGATCACCACAGTCTTGTGCCGGAATTTCTGCATATAGGGCAGCGATTCGATGAGAATCTTGGCCTTTTCAATACTTTCTTTCATTTTCTTGTCCTGGACCGAATTCCTTTCTCACTTCCAACTTCTGGTCAAATAACGTAGATTTCATCAGTAAACTGACGTGCTTTACGTGTTCAACCACCCAATTCCTCTCATATTGTACTGACACCGCCCAGGTAAGTAAAGCACTGTTTCTCAGGGAATCGCTACACCATTGCTTTACATTTTGCAGGCTATGAGATACGATGGGCTCGGTAATTGCATTAGTGGAAAAGCTTTCCTGTTTTTTCGTCCAATGGAGATCCATCATGACTCGAATATTTTTCTCTTTTTTTCTGCTCTGCGGCTTTATTATGGCGGGTTGTTGTCTCAATATATCCCCCGTCCGGGCTGCCGAGGCCCCCATTCAAATCGAGGCCGATCATATGTCATCGACGGAGAAGAGCAATACCGTCCTCTTTACCGGCAACGTTGATGCCAAACAAAAGGATGTCCGCATCCGTTCGAATGAAATGACTATCTACTATACACCTCCCGGCAAATCAGCCGGAAAAAAAGAAACAAAGACCAGCCAGCAGGTTGAAAAACTAATCTGTACCGGCAATGTCGAGGTCTCCAAAAAAGAATGGCTCGGGACCTCCAACCGGATGATCTATCTCGCCAAAGAACGGCAGGTCATCCTGATCGACAATGCCAAGGCCTACCAGGGACAGAATATGGTGAGCGGCGAAAAAATCATCTATTATCTCGATGAGGGGCGTTCGGAGGTGGTCGGAAAGCGCACATCAGCTACCGTTGGCGGGGCAAACCAGAAAGAGAACAAGCCATCGCGCGTCAACATGACCATAATCCAGAAATAATGCGCACTCCAGCCTCCTCAACCTCTATCCTCTAGATCCCTATGTCCCTGCTGGAAACAAGGAATATCGTCA
>JAUYSF010000295.1 GCA_030696435.1 Desulfoprunum sp.
TGCCGCACATCCGCTTGACAAACGCTCGCGGCTCTATCGCATCAAAGAGGGTTTTTTCGATCTTTGGCTCGCCATGAGCGGCTCCCGAGCCGTGCGAAAACGCCTCGGCTACCTCGTCAAACTCTTTGAGATCTGGTACCAGGATCGAATGGCACGCGACAAAAAACGCCTTGAACTCCGACAACAGTTTGAGGTGGAACCCAAACCGGCAGGCGCACAAGAGAACAACTTAGTGTATCTCGACTATCTGGCGGACCTCGGCGACTGCGATGAACGCTGCGAGGCCAAACTTAAACTTTCACTGGATTATCTCAAGATGGGAGAGGCTTTAAAGGCCAAAGATCTCCTGGCGGAAGTGCAACCACTTGCCCAGACACCGGGGATCTTCACCTGGATGACCGGACAGGCCTTGCAGTGGGCGGACGGTGGAACGGACCGAGATGTGGAGCAGTGGTTTGACGACCTGATCGAATACTGGAAAATCCAGCGTTCCGGCGACCTGGAACGCGCCGTCGATATCGCCCAGCGCCTGGGCACAGATCTCTCAGATAAGGGGTTACATAAGATACGTATTGAACTTCTCCGGGATGCCCTTGGTTGTGCGCCCCTTCCCGGCGATCAAATCACGCTCACTCTGCAAATAGCCGAAAGCCAAATAATGGACGGTCAACCCGAAATGGCCCTGCAGTTTCTGCAAACAGCCCTTCATCTCTGTCGGGAGATTGGCGACAAGAAAGGCGAAGGCGCAACTCTAAACAATATTTCAACGATCTACTTTGACCGTGGCGACTACGACACGGCCCTGCAATACCTGCAACAATCACTAGCCATACAACAAGAGATCGGCGATAAAGCCGGATTATGTGCGATATTATTTAATATCGGGCTTATTCATCTGCAAAACGATGAAACGCCGCAGGCAGTTCAGGCATGGGTCGCGGTGTACCGGAGCGTGAAAGCCATGAATCTAGCGAAGGGTCTTGATACGCTCGAAGAACTCGCCAATGATTTGAACCTTGACGGCGGACTGGAGGCCTGGGAAAGGCTCTCAAAACTGATAGAAGAGACGACTTGATTCTCCCCCTGATTCGAAAAAATGGAGACACACTGAAGCCCATTCAATAGCCGCGCTGCGAGTCGACCTGATTCAGGAGGGGCTGGCCCGACAAGGCCCGGCTGTAGTTTTCGAGGATCTGCAGGACGGCAGATTCGGGGTTGGTGATGCTGGCGATATGCGGGGTGATCTTGATCCGGGGATGGCGCCAGAATGGGTGTTCCTGCGGCAGCGGTTCTGATTTGAAGACATCGAGCAGGGCTCCGGAAAGATGGCCCGCATCAATGGCCGCAAGCAGGTCTTCTTCGACCAGATGCTCACCGCGGGCGACGTTGATGAGATAAGCTCCGTTCGGCAGTTGCCGGAACAGCTTGGAATTGAGAATATCCCTGGTTACCGGGGTCAGGGGCAGGAGGCAGACCAGGATATCGGTTACAGCCAGAAAAGCCGCCAGGCCCTCATCCCCGTAATAACTCGTTATTCCCTCACATGCTTTGACCGAACGGCTCCAGCCATGGACAGCAAAACCCATTTCAGCCAGTTTGCCGCCGACATGGGAGCCCAGTTCGCCGAGCCCGAGAATTCCCACCCGCATTGTGCCGATATGCCTGAGAGGCCGAGCCTGCCAGGTACAATCGGCCTGTTGCTGCCTATACTCATCAAACTGGCGGAAATGCTGGAGTGCCCCCAGGCAGACATATTCGGCCATCGACTGTTTCAGCTCATCATCGACAATCCGGACCAGGGACACCCCGACAGGCAGCCCCGTATCCTGCAGCAGGGCATCGACGCCGGCCCCGAGCGAGGAAATGCACCTGAGGTTCGGGAATCCTGCCAGAACGCCTGCCGGGTGTTTCCAGACCAGGGCAAATTCCACCGCGGCAGGGTCAGCAATATCAGGCCAGACCTCGATCTTGAGCTGCGGTGCCCTGTCTTTTAAGGCCGAGATCCACTGACTCATATCGCGACCGGGACAGATAATGGTAAGACTCATGCTTTTTCTCCCGCACCGATCTCACTAAAGCCGAAATAGCCATCGACAAACCGTTTCTTGCCCGAGGCCAGAAACTCTGCGAAATCCCAGGGGATATTGGTCAACAGAGCGATGAATTCGGGGCGGAAGACGTAGGTCATGGCCTCTCTCGCAATGCCGCCCTCTTCCTGCACCGTCACCCCCCGGCGTTCATACATCTCGCCCTCAAAGACATCAAGGCGCTGCAGGGCCGCAGCAGGCACCTCCAGATAGAGCACGCCGTCCACCTGGGCTTCATCCACTTCGGTGATCCCCGGATAGACCTCGCCCCGGACCAGAGAGCGCTGATAGCCGGAGAGGGTTACCGGCACAGAGACCAGTTGGCAACCGGCGACCTTCATCATAATTTCAGGGGACATCAAGGTCCCGTAGGTAAAGAGATCCATCGTTTTTTTTGAACTCCAAATACAAAGGGCTGCACATTCGATTATTATTTCGCGATCAGCCGGCAAACTGCCATTGAATTTATCTCATTTTTCCCCTATTATCAATCATGTATTACAGGCAGAGGTCATGCCTTACGCGCGCTAATATTCATGGAGGTAATCCTATGGCTCAGAAAAAAATTCTTATGCTGGTCGGTGACTTTGTTGAAGATTACGAGGCGATGGTGCCCCTGCAGATGCTGCTTATGGTTGGCCATGCGGTTGATACGGTCTGTCCCGGCAAAAAGGCCGGTGATACGGTCAAGACCGCCATCCATGATTTTGAGGGCGACCAGACCTACTCTGAGAAACCCGGCCATAATTTCCACATTACCGCCGATTTCGAGGCAATATCAGCCGACCAGTACGACGCCTTGGTCATCCCCGGCGGTCGGGCACCCGAATATCTGCGCCTCAACTTGAAGGTCCTGGAACTGACCCGCGCCTTCAACACCGCCAACAAGCCGATTGCCGCCATCTGCCATGGCCCGCAGATTCTGGTTGCAGCTGGTGTTCTGAGCGGTAAATCCTGCTCGGCCTATCCGGCCTGCGGCCCGGATGTCGAGATTGCCGGAGGAAAATGGGTGGCCAATAACGACACCTTTTCAAACGCCCATGTCGATGGCAATCTGGTCACCGCCCCGGCCTGGCCGGCCCATCCCGAGTGGATGCGAAAATTCCTCTCGGTCCTGGGCTCGACCATCGAACCGTAACCAGCGAAACTGTAAAGACTGCAGGCTATTGGGCCTGCAGTCGAAGTCCCTCATGTATTGTCGAGTATTCCGGCATGAAACAATCCATCCTCTTCTTCCTGATTGGCCTCATTCTCTCTTCCTGCGGTCTCACGGGAGAGAAACCGCTTGTCTATTATCAGCCTACCAACGCCGTCAGCCTGACTGACAGCCAGCGGGTCAAACAGGCCCTGCGGACCCATTATTCGAGATGGCAGGGAACGCCTTACCGCCAGGGAGGAATGGGTTTATCGGGGGTGGACTGCTCCGGCTTCACCCTGGTGACCTACCACCAGCTCTTCGGTCTCAACCTGGGCAGGAGCACGGAGGATCAACTGGAACAGGGCATCCCGGTCGACCGGGATGCCCTGAGACCGGGCGATTTGGTATTTTTCAAGACGGGGTTTTTCAAGACACATGTCGGGATTTATCTCGACAAAGGGCTCTTCGTGCATGCCTCGGCCAGCAAAGGCGTCACTGTCTCAACCCTCAAACTCGACTACTGGCAGCGAAATTTCTGGACGGCACGGAGAATCAGGACTTCTTAGGGCAGAGAGCCCCCCCCCACCTCACACCGTCCTCTTGCGGATCTCTTCCAGGTCGAGAGCCGCCTTGGTGATCCGGAACAGCTCCCGGTAGTGCACCTTGTTTCTGGTCTTGATATACTGATAGGCGACCTTGCGGACGGCATCTTCATCAAACCCCTGATAGCGCTGCACGGCATCATCAATAATCGGGCTTTCCCAGTTGGGTTCCCAATCAATATGCTGCATCCGGCATTTATTCTGGTCATCGACGGCCTCGTTGATAATCGTATCCCGCAGCCGTTCGGCCTCACGGAGGACATTTTCTTCCTTCAGATGTGAGCCCTTTCTTTCCGACAAAAAATCATAGACGGGTTCGAGCGGTTCCTGGCGCATGACCTTGGCCAAATGTTTGATCTGCCGTTTACGGCTCCCCCCTTTCAGCTCCCGGATGGCCACAATCTCTTTCTTTATTTCCTCACTGCCGGGAAATTTCACGAGATCTTTATTGGTCAGTTCGGCAAGCTCGGCGGCCGTGTCTTCAATTCTCTTCAACCTGCGCTTCTGTTCCGACCTGCTGATGATTTCCGTCATTTTTTCTCCGTATTTCCGGCACACTAGCCGTTTCCCAGGGATCAGCTCCCTGCATAGTACTTAAATATTAGTCTGCAATCTTTACCAGGGATGGCTCATAGATCGCTGGTGCCTCATAGCCCAGGAGATTGCACAGCGTTGCCGCCACATTGGCGAGTCCCGGATTATCGCATCCGGCCAGCCGGAAGGTGTTACTGCCGCTGAAATCCTTGATGATACAGGGTACCGGATTGAGGGTGTGAGCAACCATCGGCGTGCGTTTGCCCTTCTTCTCGGTCCACATACAGTCGGCGTTGCCGTGATCGGCGGTGATGAGCATTATGCCGCCGACCTTCCGCGCCGCCGCAAGCAGCCTTTTTAGACAGAGATCGACGGTCTCGACGGCAATGCGGATCGACAGGGGCATACCGGTATGGCCGACCATATCGCCATTGGGATAGTTAAGGCGGATAAATTTATATCTGCCTCCTTCGATGGCCTCGATGACCCGGTC
>JAUYSF010000465.1 GCA_030696435.1 Desulfoprunum sp.
GGACGATCTGCTGCAGGGATTCAAGTCGAAGCTTCGGAGCCAGATCAACAAGGGTTTGAAAAACGGTTTGCAATCGCACATCGGCAAAGAGGAATTGCTCGAACCGTTTTATCAGGTTTTCAGCCGAAACATGCGGGATCTCGGCTCTCCCGTTCACTCCAAAAAATTCTTTGAGGCAATTTTTAGATATTTTCGGGAGCATGCCTTTATCTGCCTAGTGACCTTCCGCGCACAGCCGGTGGCTGCGGGATTCATGTTCACGTTTAGAGACGAGATAAAAAATCCATGGGCCTCTTCCCTCAAAGAATTCAGACATCTCAATTCCAATATGATTCTCTATTGGGAAATGATGCGCTTTGCCTGTGAGCAGAAAATGCGTTGTTTTGATATGGGCAGGTCCTCTCTCGGGGCTTCGACATACAGATTCAAAAAACAGTGGGGCCCTGAAGAAAATCAGCTTTACTGGTATAACTGGTTTCTGGATGACCAAGAAATGTCTAAAAAGCCCGAGACCCTGACCATACAATTCTGGAACAGGCTGCCGATGATTGCTGCCAATTTCCTTGGCCCACTGGTTCGTAGAAACATTTCCCTGTAAAGGTATATTTATGGCGACAGACATGCAGCTGACCATCCCGATGCCTCTGCAGATTATCGTCGATGATGTAGGCTGGTGGTCTGGGCAGGATGGTTCACAATTCAACCAGCCCTACCGAACCGGCATCGGCAGGGACCATCAACCGGAGGACTACCTAGCCCTTGCCGCCCTTGGAAAAGGGCTCGGCATGAAAATACTCGCCGGCTTTGTCCTGTGCGAATGGGACAAGGCCAACCTGTTGAGAAAGCTTCCTTCATCGACCTGGATGGGAGAAGACTGGAACAACGCTGGAATCAGGCCTGCGCACAAGGAGCGGGCTGCGGATATCCTCAGAAGATCACAGGCCAATATTGAAATAGGGCTGCATGGCATAGGACATGAATTATGGGTCGATGGCCGGATGCAGAGGGCGGAGTTTCACAATCAACACTGCGAAATGCGAGACAAGGACGAAATACGGCGGCACCTGGACTTCTTTTTGCAACTCATGGAGCAATATAAGCTCTCTCCTGCCCCCGTCTCTTTTATTCCCCCGGCCCTGAAGCACAGTTTTGGCAATGGCGAGGAAGGTTTTCAGAAACTGCTGGAAGAATTCGGCATACGCTATGTGGCCACCCATTTTGACAAGGCCCGCCAATTTTCAGCGCCGCTACATCCCCAACTCACCTGGGAGAACAACGTGCTGCTCGTGGACAGGGAAAAGGCTGAATCAGCCTGGAATGCCACAGCCTGTGAGCCGGCGTTTGCCTTTGACCGACCTTTTCTCACTCTGCATTGGGCCAATATTCTCCATCACGACCCGGCAAAAAATCTTGATGTTGTCCGTAGATGGATCGATTTTATTCGAGAAGGCTCCAAAAAACAGCGGATCCTTCTTGCCCGGGATACACAATCCTGCCTGAGCCAGTATCTCCACAGGATGTTCTCAACAGTCCATGAACAAAATGGCGAATTTTCGATTGATTTGACCTGGAAAAACGACCTGCCGCGCCACCTCATAGACCACTCGTTCTTTGTTGAGCTGACGCCCTCGCCCATTACTGATTTTAAGATCTACGGGGCGGATGCAGAATGTATTCGCAACACCGTCGGTTCAACCATTTTCCAAATCACCCCCCAGTCAGGATTGACGAAAATCCTGCTAGGACCCGGACAGGAAATGTAAATCCAGGCTCAAATATTCCCTCTCATCGGCTCAGTCAATCCTGCCGGAAAAACCCATAGGAACAAGCATTTTGACATACCCGCCTCGGGGGTTATATTCTCCGCAGTGAATGTTCATCGAAGCGGAAGTGTTGTGCTGCATTTTAATACGAAGAAGCTGGACAGAATGGAAACAGAGCATATCCTGGTACAAGGATCGAGCGAGATCAACGAAGATACGCTGTTACTGGGCAAGGATATTTTTGGCGTCTTCGACGGTGCAACAAGTCTCAATGGCACGCGATACAGCCAGAGCAGAACGGGGGGAATGATTGCTTCATCTATTGCCTGCTCGGTCTTTTCCAAGAATTGTTTTCCCCTCGTCGAGCTTGCCAAAGGGGCAAACAGTGCAATTTTTGAGGAAATGCTGGCCCATGGTGTGGATCTCTCGGCACGGGAGAGCTACTGGAGTACCAGTGCGGCTGTTGTGCGGATACACGAAGCAGGAATCGAATGGATCCAGACAGGCGATTCATTCATCATACTGATATATAATGATAACTCCTATAAAGTTCTCGGAGAATTGGCGGACCAGGATTACGAAACCCTCTCCATCTGGAAACAGGAGGCTGAACAATCCTCATTTTTGATCCATCAGGCCCTCAAGGAACAGATCAAAAAAACACGGGATGGGATGAACAGATCCTATGGTGTGTTCAACGGCGAAAAGGAGGCCGAACATTTCTTGCGCTCAGGCCTTGAATACCTTGAAGATGTGCAGGAAATTCTTATCTTCACGGACGGGCTCAACATCCCTGCTGAGATACCTGAAAGGGTAAAAAATTTTGATACCCTGGTTGAACTGTATCTCAGCCTTGGCCTGCAGGGTTTGAAGAAGCATATTCGGGAAATCGAAAAAGAGGACCCTGCCTGTAGAAAATATCCCCGGTTCAAGTGTCATGACGACATTGCCGCCATCTCCATCCGCCCCGGTCTATAATTTCTTCTGCTGCAAAGCCCTTTTATACACGCCCTCCACTTTGTCAAATACCTGATTCCAGGTGTATCCGGCCGTCATCTGTCTCACCACCTCCATGTCAGGCTCTCTATTCTCAGCAACCTCTTCGATGCTGTCCCTTAACACTGCAGCCAGCAGATCTTCGAGAGAATGCAGGTCTTTTTCATAAGGCGCGTCGATAGTTTCAAGCTCAGGAATATCGATCATTTTTATCATGCCGCTCGTAACTCCGCCCAATATCTCACGAATCCCCGGCAGGGATGTGGTGATTAACCTGCAGCCCGAAGCCAGGGCCTCCATAAGAACCAGCGGGAGGCCTTCGGAAAACGAGGGAAGGATAAAGATATGGGCCGTTCTCATCAGGGCGGCAAGCTGGGCATGTTCCAAGGAGCCGTGAATAATTACCTTGCTGCCAAAACGTTCGGCCAGATCAAGACAGAGTTGCTTCTCCGCGCCACTGCCATCGCCGGCTAAATGCAACATCCAGGATACATCCCCAAGCTGCCGCAAGGCCTGCAGCAGCCACGGGACGCCCTTGGATCTGCTCAGTTTTCCAGCGTAAAGCAGCTCAACAGGCTCTGCCGAAGACTTCCGGGTATGATAAAAGAGCGTCTCATCGTATCCTCCACCCACCACCTCGATCTGTTCGGGAACAATGCCATGGATGTTGGCGATCTCCTCCTTCTGGAAAGCACTCAAGGCCATTATCCTGTCGATTTTTCTAAAGCTCGGACTCATTGTCCGGCCGAGGGGGGCGCAAAGAGAAAACTGGCGCAGACAGGTGCTATGGCAGGTGGTTACCATAGGCAGATCCGGGACACAATCGCGGCCAGTGGCCGAGGCTATCCAGAGATGATGACTGTGGAGAATATCAGGTTGAAATGTCTGTACGGCCCTCAGGATCACATCCCTAAAGGTCTTTTCATAGATATCAAGTTGTTGCCCTGAGAGTTGCGAAAATACGCTGCTTTGATACGGCATGACATCACTCATACCAGGAATCGGAAAATCAAGGTCGTTGCCGTCAAACCGGATAAATCTGCAGTTTTCTTCATGTATGAGAGAGGAATCGAGCCTGAAGTCTCCCTGAATCCCAGCTACAAGGAAGTTCTCATGTCCTCTGAGAGAGGCGCATTTCATTATGGCCTGCAGATACTTGCCGCTGCCGGTAAAATTCGGAATCTGGCTTATGATGTGCAGGATTTTCATTATTCTAATATTATATCAATCTGTTAAATGTCTTGGTGTTTTCCTGAAAATAGGAATTACCTGGACAGAGCTGTTGAGAATTTACTAATCAGAAAACTCAAAGCAGAAGTGACCAATATAAGAAGTGCTCCATAAGCCATTGCCAAGCCAATATTATACTCGAATATGCCGTTTACCACCGCGATTGAGACCGGTTTATTGGAGGGAGTATAGAGAAATACCGAGAGAGTATATTCTCCGATGCTGCGAACAAATACCAGGAGAAATCCGGCGACGAGACCCGGTGAAATCATCGGCAAGACAATCCTGGTAAATGTCTGGAAGCGGGAAGCTCCCAGGCTTTTCGAGGCTTCGATATAGGTTTCATTCAAGTTCTGAAACGAAATACTGGTGGTTTTCACCATGAGAGGTATCGAACGAACAAAATAACCTAATGGCAGCAAAATGAATGTCCCGACCAGGACCGAATTAAAGGAAAAAATGTTGGGGGTATTGTAAGCGTTGATAATATTGATGGCGATGGCACTGGCCGGCATGGCCCAGGGCAGCATGACTAAAATTTCAATGAGCCATTTGAGTTTGATCTGGGTTTTTACGATGAGATATGACGATGGAATCGCAATAACCAAACCCAGCAGAGAAGCGAGCAAGGCCATTACAATGCTGTTCAGGAAAGGCGCAAACTTTCTCGCACTGGTAAATATATCGAGGTAGTTTTCGCAGGTGAATTCCTGGGGGAAAATGTTCATCATCAATGTCTCGGATTCCACAAAAGACAGTAGGATTATTGCGAAAACCGGCAAAAGTATTGTGACAATCAGGATACCGGCAGTCGACAACATCAAAAATCGAATCAGAGGGTTCTTGATAGTGACGACCTGGATCGATACTCCCTTCACTGACGAAGTAAAAACTGCCTTCTTCTCATAAAGCCTAAAGACGCTGAAAAGAAACAGAGAGATGCCTGTCAGGATGACCACCTGCGTTGCCGCAACCTCCATATAGTTATTGGCCTTTGACAAGAGTATCTGCGTTGTCAGCACCCTATAACCGCCGCCAATGATACTGGGAGCGGTAAAAGAGCCTATTCCCGAGATGAAGGTGATGATTGCCGATGAAATCAGGGCCGGGGTTATGAAGGGGAGAATGACGGAGGTAAAGATTTTTGTTTTGGCAGCGCCCAGATTACGGGCACTCTCGATAACCGAATAATCGATATGCCTGATGGCAATCGAGACGCTGATATAAAAATAGACATACTGGGTATAGGCATGAACAAACAGTATTCCTTTCAAGCCGGAGAAACTGTATGGCTTGCTTTCCAGGCCAAAGAGCCATTCGATGGATTTGGTGACCAGGCCGCTTTCGCCGTACAACTGAACGAAGGCAAAAACAATAACTATGCCCGGTAATATCAATGGCATCAGTAATAGTTTGTCGACAATATTTTTCCCCGGAAAATCGAAGTAGTGGACAAAAAAGGCGAGCGCTGTGCCAATAAGACCACAGACAATGACGGTCAAGAGACCTAGGACGATTGAATTGGTTAGGGGGGCAATACTCGCATCAGAGGTGAAAAACCTGCTGTAATGGATAAGAGAGATAGTGCCGTGGTCAGTAAGGCTGACCTCCACCGTCTTCAATGCGGGGTAAAGAATATAACCGACCAGAAACCAGAGCAAAAGAACGACACCAAGGGTTCCAAACAGTTTCTTGTGGTTGGGCATGATGTCCATAAAGATGCGACTGGCCTAGCTGTCTAAAACCTTGATACTCTTCTCAGCGATAGCGATATGAACATCTTCGCCGACAGTGATGTTATGACACAATGTGGAGGTGTTGAGGATTGTCAGCCGGAAGCTGATGTCATGGACTTTGACGCTGTATTCCACTGAGCTCCCGTCAAATTGAATGGTGTCCACCTTGGCCGGGAAAACATTTGGGCGATCATCTTGAGCTGTCGAGAAGACAATATCCTGAGGTCGTATCGAGATAAATCTTCCCGAGGCCTGGGTTTCAAGGCTTATAGCCACCATATCGGAGAGAGAGGCAGTACCGTTTTTGATATCAGCTGCAAACAGATTGGTGTCACCGATAAATCTGGCAACAAATGAGTTGATTGGATGAGCATATATCTCTTCTGGGCTTCCGACCTGGATGCATCGGCCTTTTTCAAATACCGCAACCCTGTCTGACATTGTCAGGGCTTCGGTCTGGTCATGGGTCACGAATATGGTCGTGATACCCAGCTTCTTTTGCAGGGATTTGAGCTCAGACCTCATTCTGTCGCGAAGTCTGGCGTCGAGGTTGGACAGGGGTTCATCCAGGAGCAGAACCTTGGGTTCAATCGCTAGTGAGCGCGCCAAAGCTACCCGCTGCTGTTCTCCTCCGGAGAGTTCTGAAATGTTTCGGTGTTCAAAACCGATGAGGCCAACCATCTCGGTGTATTTTTCTACTCTCTCCGCTCGTTCTTTTTTAGATTTTTTCTGGATCTTGAGGCCATATTCGATATTTCCCGCCACTGTCATAAAGGGGAATAAGGCATAATTTTGAAAGACCATGCCCACCTGACGTTTTTCCGCTTCCAGGTTCGTTATATCCCTGCGGCCCAGATGAATTGTGCCCTTCTTTGGTTGGACAAATCCGGCAATAAGCCGCAGTATGGTCGTTTTTCCACAGCCTGACGGCCCTAAAAACGTAAAAAATTCTCCTTCATTTATTGATAGATTGATATCCGTGCAGGCTATGGTGTCGCCATACAATTTTTCAATATCCCTTAAGACAACAGCTCCCATTCAATTTCCTTTCGGGCTCTCTGGTGGAAACTGCCGGCTTGAAGAGTATGCTCACCGGCAGTTCCTTTCCCATCCTTTACTTCTTATCTTTGCCGGAATCCTTAATTTCAGTATCCCACTTTTGCATCCATTCGGATTGTTTGGTAGCCAAAGTGCCCCAATCGACGTTCATTACTTTGATTTTTGTATCAGCCATCCATTTTGGTGAAGTTGCGATAGCTGCCGGAAGGGTTGGCATACGGTTAAATTTATTGGCAAGCAACGACTGAATCTTTGCACTTCCGGCAAAATTAAGGAAAACCTTTGCGGCATTCGGATGCTTCGCACCTTTAATAAGGGAAATACCATCGGTAATTACCGGCGAGCCACTCTCCGCATCGATTATTTCCAGTGGCATCTTATTCTTGATCTTATTGTCGATAATCTCGCTGAGTACCGCAAAGCCTATGCCTGCTTCCTTCCTGCCGATTGCTTGAAACAAGAGGGAGCCGCTGCCGAAATACTGTTTGGTATTGGCGTCAACACCTTTCAAAAAGGCCCAGCCGTTTGCCAGGTCATTCTTTTGATCATATTGCTGTAGCAAAGATGTATAGGTGGCGCGGGCTGATGAGGACAAGCCATTTCTGAACACAAGTTGACCTTTGTATTGCGGTTTTGCAAGATCGCTCCAATCCTTTGGAGCATTTTCTTTGGAAATTATTTCCGAGTTATAAAACATCACTACCGGTGTCTGGATGGTTCCGTACCAATAACCTTCCGTATCTTTGAATAATGGGTCGATCTCTTTCGCCCATGCCGGCGAAGAGGCCTCGAACAAATTTTCCCCTTTTAATTCAATAAAAACCGAAGAGGGTGCTCCGTACATTATATCAGATTGAGGATTGGCCTTTTCAGCCCGAACCCTGTCTGCAAGCTCACCCTTGAGGTTGATAAAATCGACTTGCACACCCGTTTCTTTCTTGAACTCGTCGGCAACCAATTCCAGCATGTCTTCGCCGTGCGTTGAATAAACGACAACCTTCTTTTCCAGGTCTGCGGCAAAGACAATGTTGCCAAGCATCAGTGTTGATAGTGCACATACTGCAATCAAAGATCGGGTCATTTTTCTGTTCATTTTTACCTCTCCTGAATTTTTCTGTTATCTGCTTTTGGACAGCCATTTGGGGATTTATTGGTATATCCATATGGTGATTGCGTGAAACGGCTGAACTTGCCGGATCCTGTGATCTCAGCATTCAGGTTATAAAGTTGTGCCTTCCCCTTAATCTTATATTTGCTTGAACCGGACAGCCTAACAATAGAGAGAGGAGACAGCTGTGTCAAACAGGTAATATCTATGGAATTGCAGGAAGCGATTGCTAATTATTAGGGATTGGCGGTGGATGAGGAATACTTCAGAAGACCTGCAGATATTGAGCACATTAAACAACAGACAAAAAAGGGCCAAACGAGAGACATACTGATTCTCCCAAATACATAACTCCATCAAATTACTGCCCGAGATAGAGCGTAGGTCTATCACCTACAGCATCGAAAGAGTTTTCCTTACAGGAAAAAAGGTTATTGACCTATTTGCTTTGTTATATATTTTTTATATTAGTCTCATTAAGAATAACTATAACTAACCAAGAGTCAGCCCATCCTGTTGGCAATGAGTTGCTTTACCATTATACGAATGGAATTTTCGTAACTTAAAGCAGTGAGTTTTGCTGGGAACGTGTCCTATCTCACGCAACCTGAACGAAGGATTTTTTCTCACTCATCATCTACCCTAAAAGGAGAACCAGACGCCATGAGACTGTCACGAAGAAACCTGTTTAAGCTGGCAGGAGCAGGTACAACAGCGGCGGTTGCCGGGAGCCTGGGATTTGACATATCCACGGCATCTGCGGCCGACACACATCTGCGAACAAAAAATGCCAAAGAGTATCCTTCGGTCTGTTGCTTCTGTTCCGGCGGCTGCGGCATAATCGCCCAAGTTATCGATGGAAAATTAATCCAGTGTGAAGGCGACCCGGACAACCCGAGCAATCGTGGCTCAAACTGTTCCAAGGGTGCGGCAGTGCAGCAGACCCACCATAATGACCAGCGGATCACCAACCCGATGTATCGTGCCCCGGGTTCAAGCACATGGGAAGTGAAATCCTGGGAGTGGATGATCAGTCAAATCGCCTCGCGCGTCAAACAAACCAGAGATAAAACGTTCATCGCTCAAGAAGAAGGAATTACCGTCAACCGCACCGAGGCCATCGCCAGTCTCGGCGCCTCAGTTCTCAATAATGAGGATCTCTATCTCATCTCCAAATTCATGCGCAGCCTGGGGGTGACCTATCTCGAACACCAGGCCCGAATCTGCCATAGCTCGACTGTGGCCGGCCTGGGACCCTCTTTTGGCAGAGGTGCAATGACCAATCACTGGACAGATTTCAAAAACACCGATGTTGCCCTGATCCTTGGCAGCAATGCGGCGGAAAATCATCCGGTCTCGTTTGCCTGGTTACAGCAGGCGCGGGACAAACGCGGTGCAAAGATTATTTGTGTCGATCCACGATTCACCCGGACAGCTGCCCGTTCTGATCTCTACTGCCCGATCCGCAGCGGCACGAATATCGCCTTTTGGGGTGGACTGATAAACTATATCATCGCCAACGAGCAGTACCATAAAGAATATGTCCTGAGTTACACCAACGCCGCCTCGGTTATCAAAGAAGGCTACTCGTTCGATGCAACAACCGGCCTTTTCGACAACTTCGATGAAGAGAAGAGGAAATATGATAAGGCAAACTGGGACTATGAGCTCGATGCAGAGGGCAAGGTCGTCAAAGATCTGACTCTGCAGAATCTACGCTGCGTTTTCCAGCTCATGAAGAAGCACTATTCCCGCTACACCACCGATATGGTCGTGAAGACCACCGGTGCCCCGAAGGATAAGCTCGTCGAGGTCTATAAACTGTTCTCCTCAACCGGCAAGGTCGGCAAGGCCGGATCTATCCTCTATGCCATGGGCACAACCCAGCATACTTCAGCGTCCCAGGGAATACGCTGTAATGCAATGGTGCAACTGCTCCTCGGCAACATAGGTCTGCCGGGTGGTGGGGTGAACGCCATGCGTGGCCATTCCAACGTCCAGGGCTCCACCGACATGGCCTTACTCTATCATTATCTGCCGGGCTATATGCCTTCGCCTACTTCAGAGTTTCCAACTCTAGTGGACTTCAATGCCACCACACCCGCAGCACCATCCTACTGGAACAACCGGCCGAAGTTCGTCGCCAGTATGCTGAAGGCCTGGTATGGCGAAGCGGCAACTCCTGAAAATGAGTTCGCTTATAATTTTGTGCCCAAGGCCAAAAAAGGCACCAACTATTCGCATATGGCCCTCTTTGAAAATCTTTATGCCAATAAAGGGATTAAGGGCCTCTTTGTCTGGGGCCAGAATCCTGTGGTATCTGGTCCGAATTCCAACCAGGAATCAAAGGGTATGGAAAATCTGGATTGGCTGGTCTGCTGTGATCCCTTCGAGAATGAGACCAGCACCTTCTGGAAACGCCCAGAGGCCGACCCCAAGAAGATCAAGACCGAAGTCTTCCTACTGCCGGTCACCACCTTCCTGGAAAAAGAGGGAACAGTAACCCACAGCGGTCGTCTTATCCAATATCGCTGGAAGGCAGTTGATGGGCCGGGCAATGTCCGCCAGGAATCCTATATCCTTGATCGCCTGGTCAAAAGAGTCAAGGCCCTGTACGCCAAGAGCGAACTGCCACAGGATTTGCCGATCAAGTCCATGACCTGGGGTTATCCCGATCCATTGGTCAGCCAAAGTGTCTTTATCGATGCGGTCATGAAGGAGATCAACGGCTATTTCCTCGAAGATGTGTACGACACCAAGGTGGAGCCGCCCAAGCTCATCGGCAAAAAAGGGAATCTGGTGCCGGGATTCGCTGCGCTGAAGGACGATGGAACGACGTCGTGTGGTAACTGGATCTATTCGGGCATGTATACCGAAGAACTGGGCAACCGCACCAAGAGTCGGGTGCTCGATGATCCCGGCGGCTGGGGTGCGCATCCCGGCTGGGGTTTTGCCTGGCCGGCCAACCGCAGAATCCTCTATAACCGAGCCTCTGCCGATCCCTCCGGCAAACCCTGGTCGGAAGATCGGAAGTATATCTGGTGGGATGCTGCGACCGAGAAATGGGCCGGTTTTGACGTGCCGGATTTCATCGGTACCGTCAAACCGACCGATCCGCTCGGCGATAAACCATTTATCATGCAGACGGACCGCGAAGGGCGTCTGTTTGCCATCAAAGGCCTCAACGACGGCCCCTTCCCGGAGCACTATGAACCGGGGAAAGCCCCACTGTAAATGTGCTGAACAAGCGCCAGAACAACCCTGCCGCCTTTCTCGGCAAGGAAGGGAGCAAATTGAAAGGAGATGCAAGTAAATACCCTATCATTTGCTCAACTTGGCGGGTCTGTGAGCACTTCCACACCGGGGCCTATAGCCGTAATATGCCATGGCTGGCGGAGCTGGTGCCTGCCTCATTTGTCGAAATAGGTGAGGAACTGGCAGCTGAAAAAGGTATCAAGAACGGAGAGATGGTCGAAGTGGTATCGGCCCGCGGCAAGGTGAAAGTTATAGCCATGGTCACCCCCAGAGCGCATGTCTTCAATGTGCATGGCAAGGATGTGCATCAGATCGGTATGACCTGGCATTTCGGTTATCAGGGTCTGGTTACAGGTGATATTGCCAACAACCTGACACCGCATGTCGGTGATGCCAACACCTCAATCCCCGAATACAAAGCATTTCTTGTCGATGTAAGGAAGGTGACGATATGAACAGAATGGCACGACTCATCGATATCACTCGTTGCACAGCCTGCAGAGGCTGCCAGGTATCCTGCAAGAGATGGAATGAACTACCGGGCGAGATCGGCCCTTTTACCGGCAGCCCTCAATCCCATACCGATCTTTCACCGAATCGCTGGACGATGATCAAGTTCTTCGAGGAAAAGAAGGACAGCGGTTTTGAGTGGCATTTCCGCAAGACGACCTGTATGCACTGCGGCGATCCCGGCTGTGTCAAGGCCTGCCCGAATGGGGCACTGGTCAAGGCCGAGAATGGCGCGGTCCGGCGCATCGAAGAAAAATGCATCGGTTGCGGTTATTGCGTCAAGGGTTGCCCTTTCGGCATCCCCAAGGTTGACCAAGTAGCCAAGAAGATGCGTAAATGCACCTTCTGTTACGACCGGATCAGCAATGGCCTTACTCCGGCCTGTGCCAAAACCTGCGTGCCCCGAGCGATTGTCTTCGGTACTTGGAATGATATGGCCAAGCTGGCGGATGAACGCCTGCTACAGGCCCAAAAGAAATACCCCAATGCCCAGATCTATGGCAAGGATGAGCTGGGGGGACTGGGCGTCATTTATGTCCTGCCGGATAACCCGGCCAACTACGATCTGCCGGTACACCCGAAACTGCCCTTCTCTCTGGGACTGTGGAAGGATGTTGTGCATCCGGCCGGCAAAGTACTGCTCGGCGCAGGCCTTGCAGGTACGGCCCTGGCCTTCATCGTATCCCGGCGCAATGCGTTCGGACAAAAAGAAAGTGCGAAAATGGAAGAGGGAGGGCACGACAATGAGTAAAACAAAAATGATCAAACGCTTCAGTGCGGTTGTTCGTTTTACGCACTGGATGTATGCCATAAGTTTTATTATTCTGGCAATCACCGGTTATATGGTCTACGGCTCTGAGCTGGACTGGATGGAACCGATGTTCGGAGGTCTGACCGGCGCAACTGTGGTCCATAGGGTTGCAGGCTGTTTCCTGATCGCCTCTATTGTCATCTCGTTGCTTATCAGGCCATCGGAGATACTCTCTTGGATCAGGGAGTGTTTTTCCTTTAACAAGAACGACGTGGGATTCATGCTGACCTTCCCCTATAAGTTCCTGGGAATCAAGAAAAAGATCCCGCCCCAGGGTTTTTTCAATGGTGGCGAGAAGGTCAACTCGCTGATCCAGATCACCTCCGGCGCAGTACTGATCGTCACGGGTCTTTTTATGTGGCTGACGCCGGATTCCGCCCCCTTGTGGATGTATCCGCTGCACACCGTTTTCATGGTGATCGGTTCGGCCGGTGCGATCGGTCATATCTATCTGGCTGCCTTAAACCCGGTTTCCAACGAGGCCATAAGGGCGATTATCAATGGCGATATCTCCGAGAAGTACATGATCGAGAATCACCAGCAGTGGTATGACGATGTCTATAAGGCTGCCAAGAAGAAGGAAGTAAAATAGTTGCTTTTCGAGAAAATAATCCTGCTGATTGAGGATTTGCAAAGGGGGCCCGGGGATCTGGCCCCCTTTGTTTCATTCATGACCTCAGAATACGATCTGAGATCGCTACATCTGTGAGGAACACGATTGTGCAAAACACACCTGGACTGCCCGAGCCACCGGCCGAAATGCTTGCCTACTACCAGAGTCTCCATGCGTTTATAACGGAGCAAGTCGCTCAGCTGCGATCAACTCCCTTTGAAAAGGTCGCCGGTGCGAGTGGACGTATACAAACACTGCTGCACACGACCTCGCTCCTTGATATGGGTTATGTCCCGGTTGACAATGAACGGGTTGCGAAAAATTTCAAGAGTATTGTCGACTTGCTGTTGCAAAGCTCACCCGCCAACGAGCTGGCCCTTGTCTTAACTAAGGCTCTTGCGGGCGGTGAATTTGGCAAGGAATATTGGCAGGAAGACCTGCAGGGAGTGGAGGACAGGCTGGTGGGTTGGGCGGATGCTGCAAAGCTCGATGCCGATTCCCTGCTGCAGCTCGCACATTGGGCAATGAGCCCGTTCTGGCGCCTGGCCGCCGAACAATATGCCACCGAGTTGCATGAAATCATCACCAACGAGCGAACGAATTGCCCGATCTGCGGCAAACATGCCGACTTTGCCGTTCTCGATGACAAAGAACACGGCAGACGGTATCTGACCTGTCTCTCATGTAACTGGCAATGGCCGTTCAAACGGATGGGCTGCAGCTACTGCGGCAATAATGACCACGGCGAATTGGGCTATATCCTGCTTGAAGATCACAAGGGCTACATGATTTATCACTGTGAGAGATGCAAGAGCTACCTCAAGACCTTCGATCAGAGGGCAGCCGTTGGCAGGTTGGATGATAATCCCTTGCTTGAAAACGTGAAAACGCTTTTCCTGGATATGATCGCCATTAAAAAAGGCTATCTGCCGATCCACGGACAGGTCGATGAATCATAATTCTGATTCCAAATCTTACATCATTGTCGGCAGCGCTGTGCGCCCCCTCCCTTTCTGCGTTGATGCCCTCAAAGTGCTATTTGAGGTTCCTGAGAGCATGAGCGCGGATACAGACAGAATTGTCAGCCCAACACAGGTAAAAAATAATTTGAGACGTTTCATTACAACCTCCTTGGTTTTTATAACACTCTCTTTTATACAGCCTGTTCTTCGTCAACTGCCCAGAAGAGAAGCTGTATTTTTTCTTTGGCCAGCATTTCTTCGAGGATTCCCATAAAAACACCACGACCAGGAGCCGTAACGAGCAACTCCTTTTGTCTGGCAATATCGACCTGGGAACAGATCTCACCGCCGGTGAAGCCCAGGCAAGTTCGGCTAATGCCGCAATTCGGGCTACCATCCATGCCCATTACGCCAAGTATTTCATACCCGGCAGCGACAAAAGCCTGTATCTGGTAAAGGCTGGGTTTTAACATTTCCCGGCAATAGTCCGAAAATGTGGCTGATCATATTGGTTGCGGGTCATGCCCCAACGATTGAGCCCGAGATAGCCGGTCTCCGGACAGGGTAACTGGATCAATCCCACCCCCTCTTCGATGTACGATCCAATGATATTGCGAACACCCCGCCACAGGCGGCCAGAGGCAAAATCTTGGCATTGGCGTTGAGCAGGCAGTGGCAGAGAATGAGGATTTTTTGCTGCGTTTCATTTCTCAACACCCATGAACTTTTTAAGGCACCAAAATCGTTACACAAACCAATTTTTAATTATCATATCCACCTTCTTGCCCCTTTCTTTTTCCCAATGATCTTCTGACCAGTATGAGTGAACAAGTATTTACATGTATTTTCACGCAATCTGCTTCGCTGCAAAGTGACTATGGATCATCTCGACAACCCTGCCGATGGCCTCCTCCACCAGGGGACTGCATTCTCTGGTGAATTCGAAATAATCTTCGGCCTCAATAAGCAGGATGCGCAGACGGGCCGGCATTTCTTCGGGAAAAAGCTGATAGCCGACCTTCAGGGTGGAACCAAGGGTTACTGCGTGGGAGGTTACCAGATTATGGTCGGTGAAGATCTCGTCGATCGTCACCTCGGTGATTGTCCCGGCCGGATAACCGACTTTGGCGGCATCAATAATGATGACATCATCATAGCCCATGATCTTGTCATTGACCTCAAAACCAACCCCGTAGATTATCTCGACATCAACGGGCAGATCGGAGCGCTCGATGCGCTCGGCGACCTCGATGCCGGCTCGGTCGTCTTTCAACATCGGATTGCCGATACCACAGACAAGTGAGGTGTGTTTCATGCAAAACTCGCAGGTAGGCGGGGCAGCCAGATTCGGCTGCCCCGCAGAGAAGAGGGAAATTAGAAATTTCTCAGGCTCTGAGTCAGTTCTTTTTTATCATTGTAGATCTTCACCTCAACTGGAGATGAGCCGGGCCGGATAGCATGGGTGGCGCACCCCAGACAGAGGTCGTAGGGCCGGTAGGCCATCTCGACATGGTTGAGG
>JAUYSF010000031.1 GCA_030696435.1 Desulfoprunum sp.
TGCGAGCATTGATTTTCGAAAATAACGCAGAGATGGGGAGAAAGGGCATAATCCGACAGGCTCCTAGTGGAACGACAAGGCCCGAGAAAGCCGCGAGAGCCCTGCCGATCTTTTTTCGATCAATTGCATTTCCCCCTTGCATTTTCCCAACAGGAAAACTATTTTCGGTAATTAATGATCGCTAAACGATAATTAATGATCGCACTAAAGCAACATCTCTCAACAAAACGTATGAGGCCAGCCATGGAAAACCCGTCCAACGAACAACGAATTCAAAAAATGAGCAGGAGACTGCGCCGGCTCTTTCAGGTCTGCACCTACACCCTGCCGCTTGTGCCGGTCGTCTATTGGCTCGGTTACAATCACTTGCCGCAGATGATGCACAACAACGTCTTCTCGTCCGGGGCACCAAGCTGGCTGCCGCTGAACAGCCGGCTCATCGCCCTGTTCGGTGGTGTACCGGCCATCGTCATTCTGGTCCTGGCCCTGATCGGTCTCAAACGGCTCTTCTCCCTCTACGAGCGGGGGATCTACTTCCAGGCCGAGAATGTGGTCCTGTTCAGACTGCTCGGTAAACTGGCCTTCTGCAGTGTCGTCGCCGACGTGTTCAATAAGACGGTGCTGGAAGTGGCCCGCACCATCAATAATCCGCCCGGCGAACGAATCCTGTCAATCGGCCTCAGTAGCGACCATCTCAAGCTCTTGGTGGTTGCCGTAATCATTATGATTATCGGCATGGTGATCGATGAAGGACGCAAAATTCAGGATGAAATTCAACTGACGGTGTAGGCCATGCCCATAATTATCAATCTGGATGTGATGCTGGCGAAACGCAAATGGCGATCCAAGCAATTGGCCGAGGCCATCGGCATCACCGAACAGAACCTTTCTGTTTTGCGCTCCGGCCGGGCCAAGGCAATCCGCTTCTCCACCCTGGAGGCGATCTGCCAGGCCCTCCACTGCCAGCCCGGTGATATCCTGGAATTTGCCTCAGACAACGAAAAAGAATAACGTCAACGCGGTCTATAAACGTATCTATGAAAAGGATACTATCATGAAATACTGCTATCGTCTGGTTTTCTTTCTGCTCTCATTCTTTGTTGGGGGCTGTAGCACATCTTTAAATAATTTTAAAACCCATTTTTACGACTATCAACACGTAACTACTGCATTGGATTCATTAACTGAAAAACGAGCTTCGCTCGTTGATGTATACAGTATTGGTCAGTCTCATGAAGGTAGAAAAATCACTGCCATAAAAATTACAAAAAAATCAAATCCAGCGCGGAACAAGCCTGGAATACTGGCTCTCTTTGCCGAGCATGCGGGTGAGCACGAGACGACATCGCTTGCAATGGGCATTGTGCAATACTTGGTCGACAATGGCCAAATCAATGACAGAATTTCCAGTCTTCTTGAAAAAACCGAACTATGGATCGTTCCTATGATGAATCCTGATGGCGTTGACTACGATCTGTCGGGAGCGCCCGAGCCTTTTTCCTGGCGCAAGAACCGCCGACCAACCGAAACGGCGACATATGGCGTTGATCTCAATAGAAATTGGGGATACCACCTTGAAATCAAACCACCGGAAAAAATAGAAAAGTGCTATTCCCGGAAGGACAGCCCCAATTACGCCGGTGACAAGCCATTCTCAGAACCTGAAACACAAGCTGTTCGGGATCTCCTATTAGCTCATCAAAATATTAAGATACTCCTCGATTATCATTCTGGTTCTGCCGGGTTCATGCAGGGTGCTGTCGGTTGTGCAACAGGACGGGGAACACGAAAAGGAATCCACCCCTCCATTGACGCATTTTGCAACGGCTTCATTGACAGTTTTGCTGAAAGAGTAACTGATCCGCACGATACCCGGCCCGGCTTTCTGGTCATGAGCAATGAAGGTGCTGCGGATATTATGAGACAACGAGTGCCGTTTTACATAAAGCCATTCGTCCCATCGAAATTTTTCGAAGAGCCGGGGACTTCCATCAATTACACCTATGATCAGCTCAATATGGCCGCAATTGGCATTGAACTGTTTAGAGGGAGTTCGTTCTTCAAAAATCTTCCCGGTAGTCAAAGAATACTGATTGAAAATCAGGTCCGTGGCATTCTGCTTCTGTTGGATATTATAGCCAAGAAATATGGCTACTTGGATGCTACATAAACTGTTTTACACCCTCCAAGATTGTTATCAATATCGGTTTTCAAGCCTAGGCCCTTCGACTCCGCTCAGGGACCGGCTGCGGTGGCTGAGCGGAGCCGAAGGGCCGAGGCCAGCGGGACCAAATTCGTCTCAAAATCCAGTGCGATTCCTCAAATCCTATTTACCGACACATTCAAACTACAGAAAAGACATGAATTACGAAAAATGGTATTTCAAGCAATATGTTGGACAATCTACCCGGCTCTGCTTCATTCTGGTGACTCTGCTGGTCCTCCTCGCCTGTCTCAGCCGGACGCCAGCCACGGCTGCCATGACAAAGGGAGAAAGGCCGCCGGTAATCACCTGGCAGAAGCTGGAGAATCTGCTCGGGCAGCGCACCTTCAAATCACAGGAAGAGCTCTTTCAATTGCTCTACATTCTTTATGCCCAAGAAAAGTACACGGCCTTTCGACTGGAGAAA
>JAUYSF010000037.1 GCA_030696435.1 Desulfoprunum sp.
AGTAATTTGCCACTGGCATGACTTTTGCCGTTATCATGGGTATAAAACAGGCCTGGAGAGCGCTGCAGCTGGGAGACAATGACCCGCTCGGTGCCGTTGACAACAAAAACCCCGTCACCGGTCATGAGAGGTAGGGAGCCAAGAAATACTTCCTGTTCTTTGATATCCCGTATAGATTGAACACCGGTTTCTTGATCGACATCAAATGTAATAAGCCGGACAACAATCTTAAGAGGAATTTCGTAACTCATCCCCCTCTGTTGGCATTCTTCAACAGTATATTTGGGTTCACCAAATTTATACCTCACGAACTCGAGAGAACACTGGCCGTTAAAATCCTTAATCGGAAAAACCGACTTCAATATAGCCTGCAATCCAAAATCTTCACGCTCATCAGGATCACAACCCATCTGTAGGAATTTCTCATAGGAGATCCGTTGCATGGAGATCAAATGTGGCGGCTCAATGATGCATTCAGCCGTAGCAAATTTTTTTCTAACTCGTTCCATAATTGTCCTCGAGGTGGCCGTAAGATCGTTACGAATAAAGAATATTACTCATCAGATAAGATCTCTACGATCTGACTAGCTGAAAAAACAGTAAATTGGTGCGGTATGTGATAAAAAACACGCGAAAGGAGAGTATTTGAAAATGGGGAATAATAATACAACAGAAGGGTAGAGCTGAGAGGTATTCGGATCGCTTACAAGCATAGTATGTCCTTTTCGTATGATTGAGCCTTGAAAAACAAGATAAATTAGAAAGTATAACTTCCTGATATTATATATCTTTTCTGGACATCTTTTCTTGCTACATGAAATACGACACGCTACGTAGCCGAGCCCGTAGCGTGTCGTTGTTTACATAAGGTATTGCCCCTTCCGGAAATACCACTGTGAGCTCAATATTACTTGATCTCGATTACAGCTCCAACAGCTTCAATCTGCGTTTTGATGGCGGCGGCTTCGTCTTTGGTCACGCCTTCCTTGACGGGCAGGGGAGCGCCTTCAACAAGTTCTTTGGCTTCTTTAAGACCAAGACCCGTAATGGCACGAACCTCCTTGATAACTTTAATTTTCTGATCCCCGACAGAGGTCAAAATCACGTCAAATTCAGTTTTTTCTTCAACAACTGCTTCTGCAGCTGCTGGACCGGCGGCGGCTATAGCTACAGGTGCGGCGGCGGACACTCCGAATTTCTCTTCCAGTTCCTTGATCAGGACCGAAAGTTCAAGAACGGACATATTAGAAATGAAATCGATAACTTCTTCTTTAGTAACAGCCATTTTTAGATACCTCAGTATTATTGGTAATGTGTTGACATTCCCTGAAAGTGTTGAAGGGAAATTTATTAATTATCTGCCTGCTCTTTCTGATCCTTAATTGCCTGGAGTCCATAGAGGAAAGTACGCGGTACACCTGAAAGCACGCGAACAAGCCCTGTCGGAACTGCATTCATGACAGAAAGCAGCTGCCCTAGCAGAACCTCCTTGGTCGGTAATTTCGATAAGGCAATCAGCCCTTCGGCATTGAGTTTCTCTCCTGCAAAAGAAGCAGACCTGATCTTGAATTTCGCATGTTCTTCTGCAAACTTGGCAATAACCTTTGCTGGCAAAACCGGGTCGGAATAGGATATTACAACCGCAGTAGTCCCTGAAAAATCATCGCTGAGCAATGAGCTCGCAGTATCTGCAACTGCTCTTTTTAAAAGAGTATTTTTGGCAATGCGGATTTCTGAGTCACAATTTCGCAATTCAATGCGCATCTGTTGCAATTCAGAAACCTTTAAACCGCAATAGTCAGCCACAACCGCAAACTTAGCCCGGTTGAAGGAATCATTCAATTCCGAGACTATCACTGATTTTTCATCACGATTCAAAGTAACCCTCCTTGATAAGGTTGGAGATTTAGGGTTTTCAAAGCAGCAGTTACAAGGTTCATTTGAGACAAATATTAACAACAAACAGCTCGATCTAAAAATGACTTAATTGAAATACTCTCAATTTACCTTTTGTCTCGGCAGGAAGTGCTGTTCGGCACAATTAAACTGTTGTCCCCGCTGTCTTCGACTAAAGAATACGATTCTTTGAAATTATCATCGTATTCTGACAAAAAATTATTTTACAAGACTTCTTACGTTCAATGGGTCAATTTTAACGCCTGGTCCCATTGTGGTCGAAATAGTGACTGAGCGAAGATAAATCCCCTTACTGGTCGAGGGTTTCAGTTGAATGATTTTTTCCATAAAGGTCAGAATATTCTCAAAAAGTTTTTGTTGACCAAAAGACGCCTTGCCAAGACCGGCATGTATAATACCAGCTTTATCAACCTTGAAATCAACCTTACCGCTTTTAATATCCTTTACAACATTGGCAACATCAAAGGTAACCGTTCCCAATTTGGCATTTGGCATGAGATTTCTAGGTCCAAGTATACGTCCAATCTTGCCTACGGTCCCCATCATGTCAGGGGTAGCAACCGTCTTATCAAACTCGAGCCAACCACCCTGTATCTTCTGAACAAGATCATCTGCTCCAACATAATCCGCACCGGCTTCGAGGGCCTCTGCCTCTTTGGCCCCCTTAGCGAAAACAAGTACACGAGTAACCTTTCCAGTACCATTGGGCAGAACAACCGAGGAGCGGATCATTTGATCCGCGTGTCGTGGATCTACACCAAGCTTCATGGCGATATCAAAAGACTCATCAAACTTGGCATAAGCTGAATTCAGGGTGATTTTGATCCCTTCTTCAAGTGAATATAATGTATTCCTCTCAAACTCAGCATTCTTGTTTCTGTAGTTTTTTCCATGTTTCGGCATAGTTGCCTCCTACTCTAGACGGAGCGTACTTATGTTCCGTGCAGCAGTATTTCTAAATTTTAATCTACAATTGTAATTCCAACACTTCGCGCTGTTCCCTCAATGATTCGCATTGCACTGGCTACATCATACGCATTGAGGTCAGGCATCTTGGTCTCAGCAATCTCTCTGATTTTGTCACGCCCTAATTCTGCCACACGCTCCCTTTTAGGATTACTCGAGCCACGCTGCAATCCAGCGGCTTTCTTGAGCAACACTGAGGCAGGGGCAGTTTTAGTGATAAAAGTGAATGAGCGGTCTTGGTACACCGTGATGACAACGGGAACTATAGTGTCACCAAAAGATTGAGTCTTCGCATTGAATGCCTTGCAAAACTCCATAA
>JAUYSF010000103.1 GCA_030696435.1 Desulfoprunum sp.
CTACAAGTATCTTCGCTATATCTTTGAGCAACTGCCCTTTGCCGAATCCGACGGTGATTATGAAAAGCTCCTGCCCTCAAACCTCAGCGCAGCTGATTTGAATTTGAGTCAGGTGGTCACTGGGGTTTAATTGGCGCTTACCTTCCATGGCGATCTCGCATTTCACCAGAAGGCCGCCGGAACCGCAGCAGGGATCGTAGATCTCCATACCCGGTTCGGGCGCAAGCACCCTGGACATGATAGTACCAACTTCGGGAGGGGTGTAGAACTCGCCGGCGCTCTGGCCGCCGCCTTCGGCGAACTTGCGGATGAGGTATTCGTAACTTTTGCCGATGATGTCGGCCTCGACGTCCTTAAGGCCGAGACGCTTGGTGCTGATGGCTTCGATGAGATTGGAGAGGCGATCGTCGTCGATATCCCGCTGACCATGGGTGGTGGCGTTGAAGTCGACGCGGTCGATGATACCCTGCAGCAGTGGATTTTCCTTGGCGATGGCCCGCATGTGGGTGGTGACGCCTTCGCCTATTTTGTCTGCGAGTTTGCGGATGATCGACCAGACCGATTCATCCGGGTCTTCCGGCAGCAGGGGTAAAAAGAAGCGCACCAGCTTGTGATCGGCCTTGACCAGCTGGAAGGCCTTCCAGCGCGAACCGACCTCCCCGGCGATACGGTTGACCTCATCATCGAAGACATCGCACAGCCGCTTGGTAAAGATCAGCGGCAGGATGAAATCCTTATACTTCGGTGCATCTTTGGCACCACGGATGGAACATGCCGCATCCCAGATCCAGGATTCGAGGGATTTTCCATTACCGTTATTGTTTGCCATCAGCGTTCGGCCCTTTGTTTCTATGCGCATAACAAGTGATTGTTTAGTTTATCAGCTATCTCGAAATGTTCGCTGCATTGACAAGTCAAAACGTCTATGGAGGGCGGTTTCTAACTGGTTATTCCCAAAACATCATAACCGAAAGAAGCGGTGGCCGACAGGAGATTTTTGCTGACAAGTTTCGAAAATACCGAAACAAATGTGCCAAAATTCAACACACAAGATGATGGATGGTCAGTCGAAGCCGGTTCGCACGCACAGGCTTCAATCCACCTTCAGCTTCTGAGGCAAACAGATGTCTAACCCCATTCCGGCTTCACTTGACAATTCTCATATCTCCATCTTTCCGAGAAACCACATGTAATCGGACAATCAGGCAATAATCCGGCAGGATCAATCTACCGGTTCCTCGCATATCAGCATTATAGTTGCAGCATGGATCAAGGGTACAAAAAGGGGTCCGCCGTTGGCTTTTCTGGTCAATTTCAGGTTAGCACTACCAAATAGTCAACATCTTCCAATACATCATTACCTGGCAAGTCGGTAACAGATTGGAGATTGACCCTAACTTCAACCTGTAATTGTCAGCAACATCTCCTCCCCCGTTTATAGCCAGTTGGCAAATCGTTCAAAACAAACAGGCAGTTTGCCGGCCCTTGTCGTCGTTAAACCGACCGCTTGACCACCAAGGCCCAGATACCCGCCGCGGTGAGGAGTGTGCCCCCGGCCAGATTAAAGCGACGTTGGGCGCGAGACGACGACAAAACCTTGCGGGCAGATGCGGCAAACATTGAGTAAAGCGTGGCATTCACTATAGCTAAAGTGACAAAGGTGAGGGCCAGAATCCACAGCTGTTGCCTAACATTGGCATGCGGACTGATGAATTGCGGCAGGAAGGCGACGAAGAAGATGATGCCCTTTGGGTTAAGAGCAGTGACAATATAGGTATTGGCAAAGAGCTTCCAGCGTGAGAGCGGTACGGTTCGAGAAGCAAGAATCTGGGGGGACACCCCGGCACGAAGGAGTTTTATGCCCAGATAGAGCAGATACAAGCCGCCAACCCACTTGATCACCGTAAACCAAAAGGCTGATGTGGCCAATAAGGCGCCCAGACCAAGAAGTGACATTGCCAAAGCAGTAGAGTCGCCAAGTGCAACAGCTGCGACAAGAGGTAGATTCGCCCGCCCTCCATGAGCGACTGAGTAGCTGATAACAGTGAGAATGGTTGGTCCGGGGATAACCAGCAGGACCACGGATGCTGCGACGAAGGTGAGCCAGAGTTCGATGGGCATTGGGTGTCTCCTTTAGATAATGCTTTGCAATGTAGCTTAATAATTGGCAGTTAACAACGTTTGAGATATTTCCTGATTATCTCGCGAATGCGCCGTAACTATTCCCCGATTTCGATTATTCGTCGAAATGGGGGAATAGTTATTCCACTATGCATCCAAGGTGTCATTTCGGGCAAGCGTAGCGCGACCCGGAGTCCAGTTTTTTTCTGGATTCCCGCCTTCGCGGGAATGACCTGCCGGTGTCATCTTGATTGCGAAATGGAATTACAATGTGCCAAGAAACAGGCCACCCTTTACCGGCTCAACTCTTCAGCATAGGCAAAGAGGGCCGGACTGCCGCCGGTATGCCAGAAGAGCACGGTATCGGAGCGATTCACCGCCTTTTTCTTGATCAGATCAAGCAGACCACCCATGGCACGGCCGGTATAAACCGGATCGAGAAGAATACCCTCGTGTCGGGCCGTGAGCTTGATGGCCTCGCGCTCCAGATCACCGATCACCGCATAACCTGCACCAACATAGTCATCAAGCAGGACAACATCCTCCGCCGAAAAGGCAGCTGAAACTCCAAGGTGGCTCGCAGTGGAGTTGGCAAGATCCAGGATATGCTCTCTCAGAGGCCTTTCACCGCTTTCTCCTTTATCAATATTGATACCGATAACCTGAAAATTTAAGCCATACAGGATCTTGCCAAGCAGCAGACCGGCGTGCGTGCCACCAGAACTTGAGGCAAAGACCACATGAGAGAGTGCGGCGATATCAGGGCCAAGTTGCGCTGCAACCTCCCGCACCGCCTCGACAAAACCCGCCGCCCCGATTTCATTGGAACCTCCGTAGGGAATGACATAAGGTTTTTTCCCTTCCTGTCGCAGACCAGCGCAGATCTGCGGGATATTTTCACCTTTTCGACAGTCTCCGGACCAGTGGATCGTGGCCCCCAACAGGGAGTCGAGCAGGAGATTGCCGTTCAGCAAGGCCGGAGGCGATCCCCCCAAGGCGAGATGGCAGGCCATACCACAGACTGCTGCAGCGGCTGCGGTCTGCCGGCAGTGATTGGACTGGACTGCCCCGCCCGTCACCACGCAATCGGCGCCTTGCGCGAGCGCATCGCCCATGAGATACTCAAGTTTTCTGACCTTGTTGCCACCGAGGGCAAGCCCGGTCTGATCATCTCGTTTCATGAGAATCCTCGGGCCGCCAAGATATCTTGCCAAGGTCCGCAGTTCGACTACAGGGGTTGGCAAAAACCCCAGAGAACGCCTGGGTAATTGTATTGAATCCGTCGGATATGCCATACTCTTTTGACCTCCACTATGCCAATGGCTCAAACCGCTTCCGGTCTGAAACACCGCCCCCTTTCTTGCCCTTAAGCGATCACGAAATAATCCTTGATTTTCGCAATCGTTTGGCGTTTGAATTCCTCCATTCCCTTCTCCCTCCTGCATTCTGATACTTTTTTTTAAAAAAAAGCCCCGTGGTTAATGGCCGGTCTTTGCCAGAAAGGTTCGGATCTCCTGCAGGATCGCCGCTCGCCCCCTGTCCTCTTCCATCAGCAATTCATGCCGCCCGCCGGGAAAGGAAATCCGCCGGCAATCCTCTAACCGTTCACAGACCTCCTGCTGTTCGTGCTGGCCGACCACCTTGTCAGCCCCGCCCTGCAGCAACAGGACAGGCAGTTTGAGATTGTTGAACTGCATCTTCTGCAGCCCTTCCACCGCAGCAAAAGATTGGTTGAGCCAACCAAAGGTCGGGCCACCCAGGGCCAGCTCAGGATTCTCCTCGATCAGCTGCAGGTTCCGGGCAAAGCGGGTCCTGCTGCCGGTAAGATCATTGTCCGCAAAAGGAGGATCGGGTTTATAAGGACCAGTGCCGAAGACATAGCCCTTCTCCCGGCCAAGTAGAACGGCTGTACGGCAGATGATCCGGGCGAGAAATCCGGGGATCGGTCGGGTAGTGATTGAAAACATCGGTGAAGAGAGGATAAGGCCGTTCAGGAGATCCTGGTGTTTCATGGCATAGAGCATGGAGATCGTGCCACCCATGCTGTGCGATAAAAGGATGATTTTCCGGGGCCGATCCGCACGGACGATAGTATCGATAAAAAGCTCCAGATCATCCACGTAATCCGCAAAAGACTCGACATGGCCTTTCTGGGAATCGGCCAGCAATCGCTCCGATGCTCCCTGACCTCGATGGTCATAGATATACAACGATACCCCGAGGTCGCGCAGGTCATGAAAGACTTCGGCATATTTCTCCATGAATTCGGTCCGACCGCTGACGACGATCAGGGCAGTATGCCCCGCAACCGCCCGCCGGGCATACTGCAGACGTACTCCGCCGATGCCGCGAAAGACACCAAAATCAAACTCCCGGCGCCAGAAATCCGCCACCTTGTCCTGTTGTTCTTTCATCACTTCCGCTCCTGAAACTGCCCCGGCCAGGGCTGAGATACAGCAGACCAGAACACCGATGGTTATCAATCGTCCAATGATTTTCATATGTGCAGTATTTTCCCTTGAATATCCTCTGCTTCTTTGCACTGACAGCCACAGGAGCAGATTGCTCCCCGTGCACAATTTCCGGCTGTTACCAGGCACGGTGGTGTGGACAATCAATTTGCTTCGCAAACGTTTGAGTGCTACAATGGTAGAGGCAATTCGTTTGACAATATCATGCATATGTATACAATTAGAACCAACTTGTCATCCAGTGACAGACGGAATGACACGCTCTTCTACACTCGGCTGATCTCTGCCTGCCCCAAAGGGTGCAAACGGATGGGCTAATAACCCCTCCTCTCATGACAGCAACGGAGCATGCATGCGTCCTGGAACCACACCTGTGACCGAATATCCCCACCTTGATGAGCAGGTCCAGGTCGGGGCCATCGATAAACTGGCCCACCAGCTTCTCCAACTGGAGAATGAACTCAACTCCAATATCCCGACAACCATGTGGATCAGTGATCTGCACGGCGAGGGCGACCGCTTCAAGTCGATCCTGCGCGGCCGTTTCGGTATGCTCTATCAGACCTGCCGAGAGGCGCTGCCCAACACCTTCAGCTCCGATAAAATCCAGTATCTCGTCAGGATCATCCGTAAAAAAAACTATATCCGGGATGAAGGGATCGGCATGGATATGCAGGATGTCATCTTCTGCCTGGTCCAGGTCCTCAAATACAAGCTGACCAATATCGGCTACCGGATGAGCGAGGTCTTCCCGCCGGAATTCAGCGATACGATCAGTCGGCTGCTCTCCGGCCTGCCGGTGCCCAATCCCATTTTTGAAGAAGAAATCATCTCGATGCGCCTGATCTCGCATCTCTCGCACACCATCCGCCAGGTCCTGCTCGACCGGATTCAGGTCCTCGGTGATATCTTCGACCGCGGCCCCCAGCCCGACAAAATCATCAGAATCCTCTCGTCAAATGCCTACCGGCACATGGTCGACTATATCTTCGGCAATCACGATATCCTGTGGATGGGAGCCGCCTCCGGCAACCGCTCGCTGATCGCCGAGGCCCTGCGGATTACCTGCCGCTATGATCATTTCGCCTTCATGGAACGCTTGCGTTTTGACACCACCCATCTAGCCGAATTCGCCGAACGCACCTACCCCATCGACCTGATCACCGGCAACTTCAAGGCCAAGACCAACCGGGGCCGGGCCATGGAGAAGGCCCTGGCCATCATCCAGTTCAAACTCGAAGAACAGACTATCCGGGATTATCCGGAGTATGAGATGGAACCGCGGCTCTGGCTCGATCGCCTGGCCGATATGCTGAAAAAGGGTGCCATCGAGGGCCTCAACGACAGCAGTTTTCCGACCATCGACCTCGACAATCCCGGGGCATTGACAGCTGAAGAACAGCAGATCATCGACGATCTCTCCCGCCAATTCGCCACCAACAGGCATCTTCAACGGCTGCTGCAGTTCTTCTTCACCAAGGGTCAGACCTACCATATCCAAAATAATTTTCTTAATATCCACGCTCTGGTGCCATCGACCGCCGATGGCGAGTTTGAGGAATTTCTCGGCCGCCGGGGCAAGAATCTCCTTGATTTTATCCAGGAAACAATCAAGCGGGTGGGCGTGAATTATCTGGCCGGTAACGAGCAGCGGCCACAGGACCAGGCCCTGTTCTTCTATCTCTGGTGCGGCCCCAAATCGCCCTTTTTCGGCAAACATGCCATGAAGACCTTCGAACGCTATTTCCTCATCGACAAAGAGAGCCACGCGGAGCACTCGCTGTTCTGGAAGGATAATATGCAGACCGAGGCCTTCAAGAAAAAGATGCAGCAGGAGTTCGGCATCCATCGGGTGATCTACGGCCATACCCCGGTGGATTACAAAAAAGGGGTGCAGATGGCCAGCAAAGACGGGGTCGCCATCAATGTCGACGGCGGCTTTGCCGCGGCCTACTACAATCGCGGCCACTCGCTGGTTCACACCCCGCACCAGCTCTACGGCATCATCCTGCCGACCCCCGACGAGATCCGCGAGGCCGAGCAAAAACTTGAATCGGCCCCGCTTGATATCGAACTGATCGACGAGTTCCGCCAGCCGATGAAGATCAAAGATACCATCGAGGGCCGGATCTTAAAGAAAAAACGCGACGAGATCATGCTGAGAATCAGAGAACTGGCCCGGCAGAATGGGCTCTGTTCCACCTCCCGCATCAATGCAGGCGACTGAAATATGGATACCAACTACGGAATGGAGATCGTGCGGGCGACAGAGATCGCCGCCCTCACTGCGGCGAGGCTCCAAGGCCACGGCAATCATGCCGGCATCCTCAACGATACCCGTGAGGCGATCACCAAAACCCTCAACCGGCTGGCCATTGAGGGTTGCGTGGTCAACGACCGTTTTGCGGGGCGCTCCGAGATCTTCCAACTCCCGCGGCTCATCGGTCGCGGCGGTCAGAAGATGGATCTCATGGCCGTGGCCCTTGAGGCCTACCACTCCGCCGCCGACGGCCGCAACAACGCCACCTCCTTTGCCGTCATCGCCAGAGAAGGTTCCATCCAGTCGGTGCCCAATCTGAGCATGTACAAACTGGTGGTCGGACCGGAGGTCGGCCAGGTGATTGATATCAACCAGCCGCCCATCGTCAATGTCAAACGGGTGGCCAGGGCTCTCAGGAAATACACCGAAAACGTCACAGTCTGCATCCTCAACCAGACCCGGCACGAGCAGCTGATCAGCGAGGTGAGGAGCTGCGGTGCCCGCATCAAACTCATCGACGAGGGCGAGATATCCGGCTGCCTGGCCGCCATCACCGGCGAGAAGGCCGATATCTACATGGGCTACGGCTATGCCCCGGAAGGTGCCCTGGTGGCAGCGGCGATCAGCTGCCTCGGCGGCTATTTCGAAGGCCGGATCTTCTACGAAAACGACCGGGACCGGGCCGAGGCCATGGAACACGGGATCGATGATTTCGAGAGGATCTTCAAGGTGGAGGATCTGGTCCGCAGCAAGGAGGTGGCCATCGCCGCCACCGGCATCACGGACGGGGAATTCCTGGAAGGCGTGCGCTTCACCTCGAATGGGGCCATCACCACTTCCTTCATCGCCCGAGGCGAAACGAGAACCTACCGCAAACTTGAGACTCGGCACTTTTTCGATTATAAACCTGTGTTTTAAGGACACCGCGGCAGATCTCCTCCATGTCGCGGAAATTCTTCGGGGAGGCATACGTGAGATCCAATCTCTACTGGTTGCAAAGCGGCGGTTGCGGCGGCGACAC
>JAUYSF010000135.1 GCA_030696435.1 Desulfoprunum sp.
ATCGTCTCCGGTGAGATCGAGGCGAGCAGGGTACCGGCCTGGTTGTTGATCAAGGACTCTGAAGGTCTCTCGGTCCTGACCGCCTGGGCTGCCGGCAAGTTCGGTGGTGATGATGTGGGGTTGTTTGTAAAGAAAAGCGGCATCATGGAGAAGGTCAAGCATACTGAGCTTATTATTCCTGGTTATGCTGCGGCGATTGCCGGAGATGTCGAGGAAGAACTCTCCGGTTGGACCGTCACGGTCGGCCCGAGAGAGGCCGCCCACATTGCCGGTTTCCTCAAGGCGAGACAGCAATAGCGCTTATCTCGGCTGAGGCGTTGCTTTTCTGCATATTTACGGTACAATCCAGAGATCATCGGGGCTAGCCGGTTCTGATGATCTCTGCGGCTTTTTAGTTTCCATGTATATGAATTATTAACATAAGTTCGTTAAAGGAGGAAAACTATGATTTTATTCGGCGAAAGCCTGAATGTAATCTCCACGGTGATTGGCAGGGCATACAGAGAACGTGATCCCAAACCTATTCAGGCTGAAGTCCTTGAGCAGAAAGAAAAAGGCATGGACTATATCGACATCAACCTGGGTCCGGCCAAGAAGGACGGCCATGAACTGATGCCTTGGGTCTGCCAGGTGGTGCAGGAGGTGGCGCCGGAGATTCCTCTGCTTCTTGATACCTCTAATATCGCCGCCATCGAGGAAGGACTGAAGGTGCTCAAACCCGCCAGAAAGCCCCATATCGTCAACTCGATCATGGCCAGGCCCGAGCGCTATACGGTCATGCTGCCGATGGCCGCCAAGTATGGCGCGGATATCGTGGCCCTGATGTGGGGACCAGACGGACTGCCCCGCGATGAGAACGAGCGGGCCGCTCTCTGCGTCGAGTTGCTCTATGCCGCCAATGAGGCCGGTATTCCAAACGAGAAAATCTGGGTAGATGGTATTGTCACTCCGGTTAATATCCAGCAGGCCCAGTGTGTCAGTCTTCTCAATTTCCAGATGATGCTCGAAGATATCGCTCCGGGCGCAATGAGCACCTGTGGACTCTCCAACATCTCCAACGGACCGCCGGTACATCTCAGACCGATCCTGAACACCGCCTACATGATCATGCTGGAGAGATACGGGATGAAAGCGGTCATCTCCGATCCTCTTGATACCAACCTGACTGCGGTAGCCAAGGGACAGCGACCTGATATCGTTGATGTCGTCCATAAAACCATGGACGGCAATGCCCCTGATCCGAGTTCACTGATCAAGGAACTCGGGGATTATGTCAAGACGGTGAAGGTCATCTTGGGTGAGACTCTGTTCTCCGATTCCTATCTCGAGATCTAGTTCCCCATTTGCTCTATCGTCAAAAGGCCCATCGCAGAACGGATGGGCCTTTTTTGCGTGTGAGGTGGCGCTATGGTTTGTTCAACGGGTTGCATTGCCTATCATTTTTGACTGAACGGGTGAAATATGGGAGAGAAAATTAAAGATGAGGGCTGGGTGTATATCATTGTCTGTGATCCCGGTCATGATGAACATATGCTTGGCTTTAACAGCAAAGAGCAGGACGTGGATTTTATCCCGACCTTCCAGACAAGGGAGGCTGCAAATGACTGCCTGCTGTCCCTCCCCAGAGAAAAGGGTAAAAAATATGAAGTGCAGGCAATCCATGTTGATGAGTTGGCCGAAACTGCCAAGAAAAATGGATTTCTTGTGGCGATGGTCGATGGTGATGGCAATATTATCAAATAGACATGGTTTGCGGTCTATCCGACAAATGGTTGCCGGCATGGCCGAAACACAACGAGGGGTACATTGAGATGAGCCTGAAAATAGCCATAGGTGGCAAGGGTGGGGTTGGCAAGACTACCGTAACCTCTCTTCTTGCCCGGTGCCTGGCCGCCGACAGCAACAACAAGGTCATTGCCATCGATGCCGATCCGGTCGCCAATCTGGCCGCAGGCCTTGGTATCCCCGAGGATCAGCCGATTCGGCCCATTGCCGAGCTCTCCGATCTCATCGCTGAGCGCACAGGGGCCACGCCCGGTACGATGGGAGGTTTTTTTACCCTCAATCCGAAGGTGGACGATATCCCGGAGAGATTCTCGCTGGAGCGTGACGGGGTTAAACTCCTGGTCATGGGTACGGTCCAGACCGGCGGTTCCGGGTGTATCTGTCCTGAAAGCACCATCCTCAAAGCACTCATGAACCACTTGGTTCTCTATCGCGACGATATCGTCGTTATGGATATGGAGGCCGGAATCGAACACCTCGGTCGGGCCACCTCATCTTCTGTCGACGCCCTGATCATTGTTGTCAATCCTGGGACACGAAGCCGTGTAGCCGCTGAAAAAATCAGAAAACTCGGGCGGGATATCGGCATCAAACGCATCCTTGTCCTTGGCAACCGGGTAACGGGAAAGGCGGATGAAGAGCTTATCCGTCAGTCTCTGGCCGATTTTGAGATCCTTGGTTTCCTGCCCGAAGACGATGAGATCGTCACCGCCGACCGGGAGGGCAGACGGCCCTTTGAGAATATTGCCGATGCTCCAGAGGCCTTGTTCGCCATTGTAAAATCACTCACTTCCCTGAAAAAATAGCAACATCCGCCTGCCGGCCTGCTCCCGCCGATCCGGTGGGGGCCTGTCGGCACCCCTCTGTTTTTCCGCTTTACGACCGCGGTGCCGGTCATCCTTTCCCTTCTTGACAATACCACTGAGTGGTATATATTCTAGCTCTGAGAATATTTCCTATTAAGTTGTGCCCTCTTCATGCTCCGCCATCTATTTGGCAGGAGGCGTCTTTCATATACTGTCCACATGCTGCATTTCGCGAGGAATTATCCTGACACTGGAATCGTTGGAATGTCAAACAAGAACTCTTTCCCCCTGGAGGCACCATGGCTAAGATACAAGAACTCATGAAGGTAGAAGACATTACGATATGTGAATCGACTGCACAGATGATTACCAAGGCCCGGAGAGATGGGGTTGAGCTCTTTTTTGATCGAGCCAATGAGATGAAGGCCTGCCCGATCGGAGCCCAGTCGGCTTGCTGCAAACACTGCTCCATGGGACCGTGCCGGATGAATGTCTCATCACCCTATGACCGGGTCGGTATCTGTGGTGCGACCGTCGATACAATTGTTGCCAGAAATTTTGGTCGGATGGTAGCAGCCGGGACAGCCGCCCACACCGACCATGGTATGGCCATGCTCGAACTCTTCCGTAATGTCATCAACGGCAAGACCACGGAATTCAAGATACAGGATCCTCTGAAACTCCTGGAGGTGGCCAAATCGTTGGATATTGTGACCGAGGGACGGGAGTTGAAGGAGATTGCCCTTGAGCTCTATGATGAGCTCGAACGCACCTATACCCAGGTCGAGGGCGAGATCCCGATGATGAAACGGGTGCCGCCAAAAACCCTGGAGTCCTGGCGCAAGGAGGGGATCGTTCCTCGCGGTGCCATGCGGGAAATCATGGAGATGATGCACAGGACGGCCATCGGTGTCGATCAGGACTATGAAAACCTGACCAAACAGATTTCCCGAACGGCGCTGGCTGACGGTTGGGGCGGATCGATGGTTTCCACCGATATCTCCGACATTCTGTTCGGTACACCTTCGCCGGTTGAGGTGGAGGTCGATATGGGCGTTCTCAAGGAAGACAAGGTCAATATCATTGTCCACGGGCATGAGCCCATTCTCCTTGAGGCCATGATTATCTCCGCCGCCGATCCCACTTTGAAACAAATGGCTGTGGATGCCGGTTCGAAGGGCATCAATCTGGTCGGCATGTGCTGTTCCGGCCTTGATGCCCTCTCCCGCCACGGTCTGCCTCATGCCGGCAACTTCTCTTCGACCGAGGCAGTCCTTGTCACCGGGGCCGTCGATGCGATGTGCGTTGATATCCAATGCATCAAACAGGATCTCAAACGTGTTGCCGATTGTTATGACACCCCTTTCATCACCACGAACTATCGGGCGAAGATCGAAGGTGCTCTGCATATCCAGCTCGACGAGCATGACCCGCTGAAATGCACGGAAGAGATCATTATCAAGGCAATAACCCGCTTTAAGACTAGAAGTAAGCCGATCGAGATCCCGAGAAAGACCACACGCGGGGTGCACGGTTTCAGTTATGAGTATATCAACTATATGCTTGGCGGCTCGTTCAGAGGCAGTTACAAGCCGCTCAACGAGAATATCATCAACGGGCGGATACGCGGGGTGGCCGGGGTGGTTGGCTGTACTAATCCTCGCACAAAGCAGGATTGGTCCCATGTTGAACTGGTCAAGGAGCTGATCAGAAATGATGTCCTGGTTTTGCAGACGGGCTGTTCGCAGATGGCCCTGGCCAAGGCCGGTCTGACTGGGCCGGGGGCCGCTGCAATGGCCGGGCCGGGTCTGGCCGAGGTCTGTGAAACAGTCGGTATGCCGCCTGTTCTGGGGCTTGGAGCCTGTGTCGATAACAGCCGGATCCTTATAGCCGCCTCGGAAATGGTGCGGACCGGAGGTCTCGGTGATGCGATTGTCGATCTGCCGGTTGCCGGCTGTGCCCCGGAATGGATGAGTGAAAAGGCCATCGCCATCGGTCAGTATTTCGTGGCCTCCGGGGTCTATACCGTCTTCGGCCATACCTTCCCGATGACCCGGGGCACCAAATTCGAGAAGCATCTCTTCGAGGAACTGGAGGCCAAAGGTTTTGGCAAGTGGGGATTTGCCGACGACCCGATGGAGATGGCGCGGCTGATGATTGCCCATATCGATAAAAAACGCCAGGCCCTGGGCATTGACAAGACCAAAGAAAGGGTCCTGATGGATATGGCGGACCGTCGGGTCCTTGACGCCACGGCCTGAGATCACTACAATCTGTTGGTAGAGACTGGTTGGCAGGTATTCCCTTCAAGTATGTGGGGAAAGCCTGCCAACCCGATTATTTGCCCGGCATAGCAGGCTGCGGCAGGTAGGAGGACGCCAATGAAGATATTTAACGGCAAGTACAGTTGGGATGGCAAGAAACATGACAACCAGGAACCCATCGCTTGGTTTCCGGGGGCCTACAACCTGAAGATTATCTCCCTGACCGGAACGGAGAGCAGCAAGGTGCGCTACCTCAAACCCTACGTCTGCGTGTTCTCGGCGACCGGTGAGGGGGTTTCCGTCTCGGCAAATCCGGAGAAATTCGCCAAGCATATCTGCAGCGATTTCTCCATGGATATCGATAAGGTACTCTGGGTCGAGGACCTGCAAAATGACCCCGACAGATTTGAGATTGTGGTCTTCACCAGAACGAGCAAACTGGGCGATAGCTTCTTTTATCATGTCGAAAAGCGCAGAGCCATAACCGGCGAGGTGCAGATTATAGAGAAAGCCCTGGCAGGTCTGCAAACGTCGCAGTAGTATACTCCGTATGCAGGAAGACATTCTGAAAATACGAGACAGGCTGGCAGAACTCGACGCTCTTATTGCCGAAACCGAGAGACGATTGCCGGCCCACTCGACCAAACCGCCGGTGATGATGGATCTGCTTGCCTTGGAAGATGAACGCGATCTTCTCCTCAAGCAACTCGCCGCCCCGCCTACCTGAGAGACATCATGCAGCAATCCCACGTTTTTGCCGAGACCTATCAGTTCTATCTTGAGGAACTCAGCAAGATTGATATCACGGCCAAGGCCGATCTCCTTGGGGTCAGGGTTGAAAATGGTGCCCTCAGGATTCCGTTCTACAACCGGGAATATCTTGTCTCAAAAGAGCGCATTACAGATTCCGATGGCAAGGCAGTCATCCCGGCTGTGCAAGTGGTCCTCAGTAAATATATCCTGACCTGCCCGATGGAACTGCCGCCGCTGTCCGACCGACTGGTGACCTACCGGGAATTTCGGGATGCCGCGCCGCTCATCTCCTATTTCACCACCAACACCAACAAGATCATCGAAACGACCTTTGCCGGCAATATCTCCGCCTTGCGGGAGAGATGCCTTGCCATCGGAGGAGAAATCAAACCTTCCGAAACCTATGACCTCTCGGTGCAGTTTTTCGCGTTTCCCCGGATCCCGGTTTTGCTCAACTTCAATGATCGGGAAGAACTCTTTGCCGCCACCGCATCTCTGCTCTATAGGGCCTCTGCCGAGTGTTTCATCGACATGGAGTGCCTTGCCATGACCGGCACCCTTCTGGCCGGCAAGCTTATCCATCCCTGATTTTCCTGCCGTAAAGAAGTACTTCTGGTAATAATCCGTGCTGTTCTATAGACTGAAGGCTTGAATTTGCCGTTCCTCCTGATCATGTCGAACAAAATGGTGAACAATGATGTCTGAAGAGCAGCAGGAGTACAGGAAACGGGTCCTCGTCGTTGACGATGAGCCGGACATGCAGGTGCTGCTTGCCAAGATCTTGGTCAAAAAAGGCGGCTATGAGGTACGGGTGGCCGATTCGGGTGACAGAGGGCTGGAGGTCATAACCTTCTGGCGGCCTGATGTGGTCCTCACCGATGTGAAGATGCCGGGTATGGACGGGGTGGAGTTTTTCCGGCGGCTCAAGGAGATCGACCCCACCATGACCACCATCATCATGACCGGCTACGGCACCGTGGAGATGGCGGTTCAGGCCCTGAAAGAGGGGGCCTATGATTTCTTTCAAAAACCCTTTGATAACGATCAGATCCTCCATGCCGTGGCCAGGGCCATGGAGCGTACCGAGCTCCTGCGCGACAAGCAGAGATTTGAAGAACTGCGGCACCAGCTCGCCGGCAGCAGTGAATTCCATGGTTTTATCGGCAATTCCCCGCGTTTGCTCCAGGTCGAGGATCTGCTGCGGCGTCTTGCCCCGAGCAGCATGACGGTGCTCATCCGGGGTGAATCCGGGACAGGCAAGGAACTGGCGGCCAGGGCCCTGCATGCCATGTCCGGCAGGACCGGACGACGGATGGTGACGGTCAACTGTCCGGCCCTGCCCGAACATATCCTTGAGAGCGAGCTGTTCGGCTATTGCAAAGGTGCCTTCACCGGTGCCGACCGTGACAAGGATGGGCTGTTTGTCGAGGCCAACCATTCGACCATTCTGCTCGATGAAATCGCCGATATCCCCATCTCGATCCAGACCAAGCTGCTGCGCGTCCTGCAGGAAAAAGAGATCCAGCCCCTCGGTCAGACCAAGACCTATGCCGTGGATGTGCGGGTGGTGGCCTCGACCAATCAGGATATCGAGGCGAAAATCGCTCGAGGTGAGTTCCGCGAAGACCTGTTCTACCGGCTCAACGTCGTGACGGTGACGATGCCGAGCCTGGAGGAGATCAGGAGCGACATTCCCCTGCTCATTCATTCTTTTTTAAAAAAATATAGCAAGGAGTACGACCGGCCCGATCTGGAGTTCTCCGAGGAGGCGGTCCAGCTGCTCCTGCACCGGCCCTGGCGGGGCAACGTGCGAGAACTGCAGAACACGATCAATCGAGCGGTCCTGCTCGGCACCGGGGGGCGGATCGAGAAAAAAGATCTGATGCTCGACCCGCAGATCCAGTGCGTCGAGGCCAGCCAAGTCGGTAGTCCTTTCGAGCAATTGCAACATTTCGACTACGCCGGGGCAAAGGAGGCCGTGCTGCAAGAGTTCACCTCCTCATATCTCCGCGCAGCGATTTGCCGGACCGGAGGCAACATCTCCGTCGCCGCGAAAAACTGCGGCATGGAACGCCAGGCCCTGCAGCGCCTGCTGCGCCGCTATAATATTTCGGTGGAGGATTTTCGCCGGAAGGGGGAGTGAGTTCGGTCCCGGTTGCCGAAAAGTTGTATTGAGGAATGATTGGATGGTTTGGCTATGGGGGGATTAGCCGCAGAAACGTAATGGTAATCGGCGTTGCGCTTTTCGCGAAACGTCCGTGTTGGCCGGCAAGTTCATTGACCAGCGCTTATCTTTGTGCCGTTGTTTCAATCATTTTTGCTTGATATCGTCGGAGCGGATCGAGCAACTTGTTCGCAGCTACGTGGAAAAGTGCTGGAATCGAAGCCTTGCCCATGGTCCTCTCTCCAAGGGTGTTCGTATTTCAGCCGTTGATGTTTATGCTACGATCATAAAATCTGTATTTGAGATTGTCGGCTTGGTAGTCAGCGTAGCGAACTGCACAGCTACACCAGCACCGGTTGCATCGGCATCATATAGAAGAGCACCGGTGCTGGTGTTGTAGAGAAGATAATCGTTGCTGTCTCCGAGCCCGCTGGCCGATGATTTGAAGAAAGATGAACTCAAGGTTCCAAGGGTTGTAAGCTTCGCAAAAATGGTCATGTCCAACTTAATTGTGTCGTCGACATGAGAGAAATCGGTGATCGAATCCTTATTTGTGGATGCACTTAAGGCAGAGTCAAACACAAAGGTATCTAGGCCAGCCCCCCCCACCAAGTAATCGTTACCCAGACCACCAAAGAGTGCGTCATTTCCAATCCCGCCATACAGGGTATTATTTCCTGCATTGCCAATCAGGCTGTCGCCAAAATTAGACCCCAGCAGGTTTTCGATGCCAATCAAGGTATCAGTCCCGTCTCCTCCAGTAATCTGGGCAGTAGTCACATTCAAATTGACTTTCACTGCAGAGGTCGCCGTGTTGTAATAAGCAGAGTCAGTCCCGGCATCGCCGCTGAGATAATCATTGCCAGTGCTGCCTCGAAGGATATCATTCCCGCTCCCGCCATACAGGTAATTGTTAGCTGCATTACCGATAATGATATTATTCAAGTAGTTGCCATAACCATTTATAGCTCCTGTTCCACTGAGAACTAACTGCTCTAAATAGTTTCCAACAAGAGAGCGGGAGACGAAAGATATGACGGTATCGATCTCCGTGGCCAGGGTGCTTGTTTCAGTAGTGATGTCAACTACATTATCGACATAATATGTATCGTTGCCCAGGCCACCGATCATGTTGTCGGCTCCTGCTCCGCCATTCAAAATGTTTGCCGCAGTGTTACCAGTCAATTTATCGGCATAATTCGAGCCCACTAAACATTCGATGCCAACTAAAGTATCGATACCTGCCCCTAAGGTGTTCTGGGCAGCAGTTATATTTAAATTGACACTAACCGCTGAAGTAGCCGTGTTGTAATAGGCATGGTCGATACCTAATCCACCATTCAGACAATCGTTCCCGGCCTCACCTCTAAGAACATTAGCAGCCCCATTGCCAATTATGGTATTATTCAAGGAGTTGCCATAACCGTTTATAGCCCCTGTTCCGCTGAGGGTTAGTTTCTCTAGGTAATTTCCCAAGGTACGACTGACTGAAGAGATAACAGTATCAATTTCAGTGCTGAGTGTACTTGTTTCAATAGTTGCATCTCCTGCGTTGTCGACATGATAAGTATCGTTGCCCAAGCCACCCGTCATGGTGTCAGCTCCTGCGGCCCCATTCAGGATGTTGGCCGCTCCGTTACCAGCGATCGTATTACTCAAGGCATTGCCATAACCGTTTATAGTCCCTATTCCGCTGAGGATCAGCTTCTCCAGATAGTTGCCCAGGGTATGAGTAACTGAAGAAATGACGGTATCGATCTCAGTGGTTAGAGTACTTGTTTCTGTGGTTACGTCTCCGGCATTATCGATGTAATAGGTATCGTTGCCAGATCCACCATCTAGGATATCAGCGCCGCCTGCCCCATTTAGACTATCAGCACCAGCACCGCCCCATAAACTATTCCTTCCAGTATTGCCAGTAATTTGATTGTTTAGTTCGTTGCCTGAAGCTGATAAATCAGAGGCCCCTGCTAAGATGAGGTTCTCGACGTTAGGAGATATCGCTCGGGAAAAATCTGAGATTATGGTGTCAAAACCTTCGTTCGCGTTTTCGTAGATGGAATCTAAGCTATCGACTCGGTATGTATCGTTTCCAGTTTTGCCGATCAAATAATCAGCACCAGCACCACCATTTAAGGTGTCATTGCCACCCCAAGCAATAAGGGTATCGGCGCCATCGCCACCATTTAAAATATCATTACCGTCACATGAGTACAGATAGTCATCACCAGCACCGCCATTGAGGGTATCATCACCAGCTCCTCCCCAGAGTTCATCATCACCGACATCACCATTCAAGATACTGTCGTTTATGTCTAAAGCAAACAGGGCCTTATTGTTAGTGGTTAAATCAACATAGGCAATCGATTGAAAGTAAAAAGCAAAATTCGCATAAGATATCTCGTTTAATACCGTGCCTGAATACCAGGGGTTTCTAAAGCTCACGGTTTTGTTGACTTTATTAATCCCAATAATGCTATAAGCATGGTCTGTAGCGGGTATACCTAAGGATAAGTTTGCTTCATTGTAACAAGCTGCCGTTATTGCGGTATGATCAATTATCTGCGCAAGTTCGTCCAATTTTGCAGTTACAGCGTCAACATCGCCTGTCCAATTAGAAAAATAGGCGCTCTTTTTTCCAGTAATTAAAGAAAGTGCCTGGCCTGGATCGCCGCCGGAAGGATTAAGAGGAGAAGTAAAATTCGCTACGTTGGCGTATGATATCAACGCCATTTCTAAAAGCAGTACATCGGCATCACCATAAGAATGTACATTTGGAGCGTAATCAATATCATTTCTTTCAGCGGCAAAAGCAGAAAGGCTTATTTCGTAGGTGTACTCAAGTGTTCCTTGAAAGGTAACTGTTGCAGAATTGACTCCTACGTTGATTACATCATTAAATATCTGTTGGCCAAGTGAAGAGATGCTCAATGATTTTAAGCTAGCCAGATACCAGCAATCGCCATATCCACCCTGACTAAAATCTTCTACAATTTCATTTGGAATATCTGAACTCATTTTATCTCCGCTATTAAGTCTATCATCGATACACGTACCCAAATAAGAGCCATGTGGACAATTTTTGTATAGCAGAAAGAATGTTTGAATGAAAGTCAAA
>JAUYSF010000194.1 GCA_030696435.1 Desulfoprunum sp.
CCACGCCCTCCCTTCGGGCTCACAGGATAATTCTATTCATGTTCGATGCTTCTGGCAAGAAGATCCTCACCCGGCATAAAAAGCCGTCATGGCCTGTATCACGAGCAATGCCGTATGGTCTTCCTCGAAGGCATATTTCCATATATACTCAGGCCAAGTTAAAGATCAATGTTTTCCGCTCCCTACCGCAATGAAAAAAGGAACCTTCAGCGGTGGACAAACCATATAACCCGGTCTTTCTCCGTCCTTTCAGCTTGAGGCCTCTCGTTTTTCAAGCTGCAAGATGAAGAACCCGGAGAAATAAAATTTGACCCGTTAACAACCTCTCCTGTAAGATAAAATATAGCCCTGAAGATACAAGGCCCGATAGCATCTCTCCCGGCGGTCCCCATGAAACAACAGCAAACAACTTCAGAGACCTCCGACCACCACAAAAAACCCGTGCAGATTGCCGAAAGAATCTGGTGGGTCGGGCATGTCCTGCCGGACGATCCGTTCCAGTGTCATGTCTATCTCATTGAAAACGGTGATCAGTCGGTACTCGTTGACCCCGGATCGATGCTGACCTTCAGGCATACCCTGGCTAAGATCGAACAGATACTCCCCTTCTCGCAGATCCGCTATTTCATCTGCCACCACCAAGACCCCGATATCACCAGCTGCCTGCCACTCATCGACCAGATCACCAATCGTCGCGATGCCGTGATTCTCAGCCACTGGCGGGCTATCGCCCTGCTCAAACATCTTGGTCTGAGTATGCCCTTTGAATGTGTTGAAAAAATGGGCTGGCGCATTGATCTCGGAAGCAGAGAACTCGAATTCATCTTCACGCCTTATCTGCATTTCCCGGGTGCTTTCTGCACCTTCGAACCTGCCACCGGAAGCCTTTTCTCCAGTGATCTCTTTGGCGGGTTCACCGAAAAATGGCAACTCTTCGCCGAGGATGGCACATACTTTGAGGCCATCCGCCCCTTCCATGAACATTACATGCCCTCTCGTGATATTCTGTTCAGCTGCCTCTGCAATCTCGAAAAATATCCTCTTGAGCTCATAGCACCCCAGCACGGTTCGATCATCCCGAAAAAGCTTATCCCCTTTATCATCAGCAAGCTCAAAACCATCGATTGCGGTCTCTTTCTGATGAGCCATACCAGCTCGGATGTCAGACAGTTAACGAAACTCAACGCCATTCTCCAAGCCTTTCTCCACTCGATGGCGACCTACAAGGATTTCAAAGAAATCGTCAAGACCTGTTTATCCCAGGTCCAACAGGTCTTGCCGATTTCCCATATCGATTTTCTGGCCCGACAGAACGACGACACTCTGATCTGCCTGACCTGCAATACTTCGAATGCCATTTCAACAACTGAAATCCCCTCGCAAATACTCAATATTTTCTCCAACAACGGGCATAACTGGGTCTACTGCCCGGAGCAGCAAATGTCCCGCCCCATGCCGGCAACAGATCCCCAGACATCCTCTCGACAGGATGAAGCAAATAATCCATTGCACCTGAGCAACAATCTCATCATCCCCCTGGTTGAATCGGGCGGACACCGGGTTATCGGCATTGCTCTTCTGAAATTTGCCGACACCTTTACCATAGACGAGGAGACCAAAAATCTCCTGGTGCAGCTGGCCGTACCGCTCAGCGTGGCGGTGGAAAGGGAGCTCATCTATCGAAGCCTCGAATTTGAGCGACAGAAATACTACGAGCAATCTATTCGCGACCCCCTCACCCAGCTCTACACCCGCATCTACATGCACGAATCCGTTCGCCGTCTTCTGAATATTCACGACCGCAACTCCTCAGCCGCAGTTGGCATCATCTCCCTTGATATCGACCACTTCAAAGCCGTTAACGACAATTTCGGTCATCAGGCTGGCGATGAGGTGCTGAAAGAATTTGCCGCCATTCTCATCCAGGAGACCCGGTCTGAGGATATTCAGGTGCGCCTGGGTGGCGAAGAATTCGCCGTCTTCATCGTCAATGACACCCCCCTTTTCGTCTTGGAAATCGCCGAGCGGATCAGACAGAGATTCAACCTCCTAAACCTTGACGGAGTCATGCAGGGATACCGCTTCAGCGTCAGTTGCGGCGCAATCATCCGAAAACAGCAGGAATCTCTCCAGGATGCCCTGCATCGCGCCGACACCACCCTTTATCGGGCAAAAAAGAACGGCCGGAATCAGGTCTGCAGCGACTTCCTCTCGTAAAGACTTCTCGTGCTCTCCGACAATACTCATCTCTCTGACAACTTGATCTTTCCCGGGAATGAGCAAAACCTATTGCCAAATCCCCGGGCCGCCTTACAGTTTCAATGTTCCAGTTATCATTGAACAACGGCTTGCCAAGAAGATGCCTGATCACCCCTGGGCCACATGAGAATACCTATGTCAAAAACAAAATCCAATATTGTCCTGATCGGCATGCCCGGCTCAGGCAAGAGCACGGTAGGAATCATCCTGGCTAAAATGACGGCGAAGAACTTTGTCGATACCGATGTCCTCATCCAGCTCGCAGAAAATCGCACCCTGCAGGAGATAGTCAACGCTGAGGGCCATATGGTCCTGCGCTCGGTGGAGGAAAAGGTGCTGCTCGGCGTCAATTGTCGTGACCATGTTATCGCCACCGGCGGCAGTGCTGCTTACAGTGCGGCGGCCATGCGCCACCTGAAGGAAGAAGGGGTCTGTGTCTTTCTGCATGCTGATCTACCGGCGCTCAAAAAACGCATCCGCAATTACGAGACACGGGGGCTGGCCAAGAGACCGGATCAGAGTTTTCAGGATCTCTTTGATGAACGGCTGGGCCTCTACACCACCTATGCCGATATCACTATCGCCAGTTCTCATATGAGCCAGGAAGAGGTCTGTGCAGAGATAGTGGATCACCTTGCATCCCGGCCACCATACAGGCTGGAGACATCACCAGAGGCTGGTTGACATGCCCCCCGGACTCCCTCCCCGACTGCAGAGTGAAAAGGCCGGTATTCGGGCCATGGTTGCCATCTACTGCCGTGCGCATCATGCTTCCGGCCGGAAGGAGATGTGCCGTGACTGCCGGGAAGTGCTGGTTTACGCCGAAAGTCGTCTCGCCCACTGCCCTTTTCAGGAAGACAAGCCGACCTGCGGCAACTGTACAGTACATCGTTACAAACCGGTTCTCCGGGAGCGGATTCGCCGCATTATGCGCTTTGCCGGCCCCAGGATGATCTGGCGCCACCCCTTGATGGCCATTCGCCACCTGATCGACAGCAGACGGCCGGCACCTGCACTTGGCGCTGCTCAATCCACCTCGTCATCCTCCAGTAAAGACAGAAGAAGGAAACAATCATGAAAACACTTATCACCGGGGCATCAGGACTTGTGGGCAGCGCCCTCGTTGAATCTCTGTTTAAAAAAGGTCATACCATCCGCTGTCTGCAGCGCAATAAAGCGAGAGACGAGAATATGATATGGGACACCGGTGCGCTGCACACCGACAGGAGTGATCAGGCAGCCTTTGATGTGGTTATACATCTGGCAGGTGAAAACGTCGCCGGCGGCAGGTGGGATGCGGCGCGCAAGGAGAGGATCCTCAGGAGCCGGGTGGACGGCACGAGGCAGCTGGTCGACTATATCAGTCAACCGCAGAACAAGCCGAAGGTGTTTCTCTGCGCCTCGGCGACGGGCTACTACGGCGATTGCGGCAGCAGAGACGTCGACGAGCGTTCACCTCAGGGCTCGGGTTTTCTCGCCGAGGTCTGTCGGCAATGGGAGGCGGAGGCGGCACGGGCCGAGCAGGCCGGGATCCGGGTGGTTAAACTGCGTTTTGGCATGATACTGAGTCCCAAAGGAGGTGCGCTGCACAAGATGCTGGCGCCCTTCAAGGCGGGGCTGGGTGGTGTTGTCGGCAGCGGGGAACAGTTCATCAGCTGGACGGCCATGAAAGATCTGACCGCGATCGTGCACTTTCTCATTGAACAGAACTCGGCAAGCGGCCCCTACAACGTCATCTCGCCCACACCGGTGACCAACAGGGCTTTTACCAAGACCTTGGGTGAAGTCCTTGGCAAGCCGACATTTCTGCCGGTGCCGGCCTTTCTGGTGCGTCTCATATTTGGTGAGATGGCCGGGGAGATGCTACTGAGTAGCTGCAAGGCCATGCCGACCCGACTGCTTGAGGCCGGCTACCGTTTTCAGGAAGAGGATCTCCGCCACACCCTGGTCTCCTGCATACTCGCTCAATAATTCCACTTCTGAATCAAACGATAACTTTGTCGGCTACGCTGTGCGGCTCCTCGCCGTACTCAATGTACTGTCTCGTCGCTGCTCGCTTGCCTTCGCGTTCTCATTTTGATTTAGAACCGGAATAAGGCCCAGGGCAGGATAGAGACTACTTTCCCGTAAGCCGATCCAGGGCCTCTTGATATCGAGACCGGGTCTTCGCCACTATCTCGGCAGGCAAGGGTGGAGGCGGTGGAGACTTGTCCCAGTCAAGGGAAGAGAGATAATCCCGGAGATACTGTTTGTCATAGCTCGGCTGGCCCTCGCCGGGTGAATATCGGTCAAGGGGCCAAAACCTCGACGAATCCGGGGTGAGAACCTCATCGATAAGAATCAGTTTATCCCCCAACAGGCCGAGTTCAAATTTGGTATCGGCGATGATGATGCCTTTCGTCAGGGCATAATCGGCCGCCCGCTGATAGAGACTGATGCTTATTCGAGCAATTTCGTGGGCCAAGCCGGCCCCGACGATCCTCTCCATGTCCTGAACAGAAATGTTCTCGTCATGGGTACCGAGTTCGGCCTTGGTGGATGGGGTAAAGAGTGGCTGCGGGAATTTATCTGATTCCTGCATACCGGCTGGCAGAGAGAAACCACAGACGTTCGTGTCCTTTGTATAGGCGCTCCAGAAGCTGCCGGAAAGATAGCCCCTGACGATACATTCAATGGAGAGGGGGCGGGTCTTCTTCACCAGCATCGAGCGGCCCCTGAGTTGATCAGCATAGGGCTGACAGGACATCGGATACTCCTCGACATTGGCAGTAATGAGGTGGTTTTCAACGATATCTCCCAGCAGATCAAACCAGAACAGAGAAAGCTGAGTCAGGATGGCTCCCTTGCCGGGAATGGCATCATCCATCACCACATCGTAGGCGGAGATCCTGTCGGTGGCCACCATGAGCAGCTTGTCATCGTGCCCCGGCAGGGCATACATATCCCTGACCTTGCCCCGGTGCACAAGGGTGAGATCGGCAAAATTCGTTGTCGTTACAGTCATCCCAGTCATTATTTATTCCCCTCCGGATTATTTACCCCAGTTGTCGGCAGAGCAGCTTCCCTTGCCTGGACAGCATTCTTGTTCTTTTTTTCAATTTTGATAGCTCCATCATATCTCTGACAGGCTGGATTGACATAGGAGATAAGCTCGCAGGTAAGTGACCCGATCATCAGCTTGGAGTTAATGCGTACAGGTACTCTGCATTCATCGTTGGTGTACCAGATTACTGTATCGCCGTTTTTATCATAGAGCCCCTTAAATTCCAGGATGGGCATGACCTTCATGGTTTCCACCACCCCAAGAATTGTCTTTTCGAGTTTCTCGCGGCCTACGACCTGAACCTTGACCTCATTGCGTTTCTTGTCGGCAAAGGTCGGCACAATAAATGATTTCCCGATCGTAAAGGGCATAACCCTGCTGCTGAAAAAGGCTGAAAACTCATTGTGGGTTGGCCCTTCAATGGCATACTCAACTGGAGGCTCGGCGTTCTTTCGGTAAATGATCTTCTTGCCGACCTGGGAATACTTCGTCATGCGGTATGCCTGATAGTTATAGCCCTCTTTTTGTCGCACCTCATAATGAGAAGGCAGACGATCCTTCCCCCTGACAGTCGTCACATGGGCATCCCTGACAGGATAAATGCCATGGATCGCGCCATTTTCGGTGGTTATCAGGGCCTTGATCTGATACGTCTCCTTTCGACCACGCAAACGCCTTATTTCCAAAGTCATTTCACCGATCTTGACACCTCCCGTCCAGAAAATGTCATAGCGCATCACTTCGCCGTCGGTGTTGGCCGTTTGCAAGAGCAGCGGATCAATCACGCCGTAGGGCACAGTTGACTGTTGCCCAATCGGTGGACTTTCGACTGCCAGAGAGACAACCGGCAGGAAAGAGGAGAAGAACAGTAAAATCAGGAGTACTTTTCTCTTCAGCATCTCAACCCTCCATTGTCAGCAAAGACAACCAGGTGGCAACAAAGATGGTCAGGCTGATAAAGCCGTTCATCGAAAAAAAAGAGGCCTGAATTCGAGAAAGGTCGCGGGGATTGACGATCAGGTGCTGATAAAAGAGGGCCCCGGCGGTCAGGATCAGACCGATATAGTACCAGTAATTAAGATGGGACTGTAGCCCTGTGAGGGTGAAAAAGAAGAAGGCCAGGATATGAAAGCAGACCGCCAGGCGGAAGGCGTTTTTTCGGCCAAGCCGTGAAGGCAGAGAGTGCAGACCGGATTGCCGGTCAAAATCGGCATCCAAACAGGCATAAATCGTATCGAAACCAGCCACCCAGAACAGCACTCCCAGCGAGAGTGCAAGGGGAAATCCCGTAAAGCTGCCGGACACCGCAACCCAGCCGCCAAGCGGAGAGAAGGCCAAGGCCACACCAAGAATGAGATGACACAGGGCGGTGAACCTCTTGGTGTAGGAATAGATGAGAGTCAAGGCCAGGGCGAGAGGTGCTAAGCTAAGGGTCAGGGTGTTGAGTTGGTAACAGGCCAAGAAAAAGAGCACGGCCGAGATGAACACCATGGCCCAGGCCTCTGCCATCCGGACCTCTCCAGCCGGAATAGCCCGGTTTGCGGTGCGGGGATTGGCCCGGTCAAAGCGCCAGTCGACAATCCTGTTGAAACCCATGGCGCAGGTCCTGGCCCCGACCATCGCCAGGATAACCCAGAGGATCACCCGCAGATCAGGCAAACCTCTGGCGGCCAAAAATGCCCCGGTAAAGGCAAAGGGCATAGCGAAGACGGTCAGTTTGAACTTGATCATCTCAAGCAGAATGGCGATTTTTTTCAGCATGAGCTGCCATCCCCCCAGCGTTTCCGATCGGCAATCTCAATCCCAAGCTGGTCGGCAAGCCGCCAAGAGTAGGTGGTTGCCGCCTCATCAAGGGTTGTAGGATTCATATAAAAACCCGGCATGGGTGGGCAGATCACGGCACCGGCGTCATGGGCCTGCAACATGTTCTGCAGATGGGTGCGGTTGAAGGGGGTCTCGCGCACGGCAAGCACCAGCCTCCTCCGCTCTTTCAGCATGACATCGGCGGCCCGATGAATAAGGTTGATCGACAGCCCGGCGGCAATAGCTGCCAGGCTGCCCATGGAACAGGGCAGCACTACCATGGCCGAGTAATCAGCAGATCCGGAGGCCGGAGCTGCGGCAAAATCACCATAATCAAACCACCTGCTTACCATCGGCAGGCCTTCAGGAGCCATCTGCTGCTCCATCTGCAGGACCTTTCTGCCTGAAGGTGAACAAATCCCATGGACCACAATTTCCTGGCCCGAAATCACCTGTAGAAACGAACGGAGATAGAGCATACCGCTGGCCCCGGTCACGGCTACGAGAAGTTTTTTCATTGAAGCTCCTGTCATCGCAGTCTTCCTTGGAGGACAATTGCCTCCTTCGTTTTCTTTAGGAAATGCTGAGGGGATGAATTTTCAGGGGCAAGGCATCCTTTGACGCCTCTCCCCGCACAATGAGGTAGCCGAAAAACTTTTCAAGAGCCCGCTGTTTTTCCGGACCAAGATCATGTTCGATGGCCCGGAGATAGGCATAACAGTTCTCGCAGGGCATGGGGATGCGGGCGGCGACCTGTTCACAGATGGTCAGCATCTCTTCCCTGCCCTGGGCCCGGCAACGCAGGAATTCTCGATGGATCTCGGCCAGTTCCCCGGCATGGTCCCGGCAATACTCCTCTCTCACCGCGAAGACCGCGAAGACAAAGGGCAGCCCGGTTTCCTGTTGCCAGATCTCTCCCAGATCATACTGGAAAGCAAAGTGTTTTTCACTGACAAGCCGCAGGGCATCATCACCGATTGCCAGCACTGCTTGGGCATTTCCAGCCTCGACACCGCGCACCTCACCTGAACTGTAAACCGGCCTGACCCGGACAAATTCCTCCAGGATAACCTTCACCAGGGCGACCGAGGTCTCGGACTGATTGCTGAGCAGTACTTGGGCACCACCAAGTTCTGCTATCGGCACATGCGAGAAAAGAAACACCGATCCCACCGGGCCATTGGCGCTGATCGACAGATCTTCGAGAATCCGATAGCGCTCCGGCCTCATCCCGTATTCGTAACAGGAGACAACCCCTATATCCAATTCACCTGCGGCAAGCATCCGGCACAGAGTCGCAGGAGGTGCCTCAACCACCTGCCAGCGCTCGTGCCTGACCGTTCTTTTCCAGACTTCATAGATCGGAGCGGTGTTGATATAGTTCACCATGCCAATTCGGCATTTTGGTGTATCACCTGTCGCTTCGCGGCTCTCCATCATAATTTCCGGCAGTCACATCAGAGGTGGTGCTTCAGACGAGGGTATAATCCATGCGGCGCTGGCACGGCGTAAAACCGGCATCAGTCACCAATCTGCGGATTTCCTGTTCGGTGAGTCGGAAACTGACCCCTGCCGCCGCCACGACATTTTCCTCGATCATGGTACTGCCAAAGTCATTGGCGCCAAAAAAGAGGGAGAGCTGGGCAATCTTAGGTCCCTGAGTGACCCAGGAGGCCTGCACATTAGCAAAATTATCGAGATAGATCCTGGAAAGCGCCAGCATGCGCAGATAGCCCATGGCCGTAGTCTTTTCAATGCCTGCCAGAAGCGTATTGTCGGGCTGAAACGGCCAGGGAATGAAGGCGGTGAAACCACCGGTCCGATCCTGCAACTGTCGCAGCCGCCGCAGATGTTCAAGACGCTCCTCGACCGTCTCAATATGGCCGAACATCATGGTGGCCGTGGTCCGTAAACCCTGGCCATGGGCCTCTTCCATAACTTCCAACCACTGATCGGCCGTGCATTTCCGCGGAGCAGTCGCCTGCCGGACCCGATCACTCAAGATCTCGGCCCCGCCGCCTGGGATCGAATCAAGCCCTGCGGCAATCAGTCTCTCCAGCACTTCCCGTAGAGAGAGCCCCGAGAGTAGCGAGAAATGATGAATCTCCGGTGGTGAAAACCCGTGCACATGGATACCGGTTTTTTTCATAAACCGGAGCATTTCCTCATAATACGCCAAAGGCTGATCGGGGTGCAGGCCGCCCTGGAGCAGGATCTGGGTGCCGCCCAACTCCTGGGTCTCTTTGATCTTGGCCGCAAGCTCGGCAAAGGACAGCAGATAGCCGCCCTTTTCTTCAGGCGTTTTGAAGAAGGCACAGAATTTACAAGCAGAGATACAGATATCGGTATAGTTGATATTGCGGTCGATCACATAGGTGACCTGTTTCTCCGGATGCAGGCGCTCCCGGATGGCATTAGCGAGAAATCCGAGATCGTACAAACCGCCCTTCTCTTCGAGATAAAGATACTCTTCATCACCTATCCTGACACCGGCCAGGACATTTTCGTGTATGTCCCTCAGTCGCTTATCAGGCATATCTTCAAACCTGCCCGTCATTCGTGCACCCGAATGACGTTATACAGGGTATCGCGCTCGATCGGAATGCGTCCGGCCTCCTTGATGAGCCGAACCAGTGTGGTGCTGCCGATGGCCTGCTCGGTATCGGCCCCGGCCATATGGGTGATAACCTCCTCCTTGACCGTGCCGTCCATATCGTCTGCCCCGAAAGAGAGGGCGACCTGGGCGAGTTTCGGACCGATCATCACCCAATAGGCCTTGATATGGGGAAAGTTGTCGAGATAGAGGCGGGCCACCGCAATGTTCTTCAGATCATCAATACCGGTGGTCCGGGAAAGAGAGGACATCTCAGTATTCTGCGGATGAAAGGCGAGTGGGATGAAGGCGAGAAAACCCTTGGTTTCATCCTGCGCTGCACGCAGAGCGCTTAGATGTTCAAGCCGTTCCTCCATGGTCTCAATATGACCATAGAGCATCGTGGCGTTGGTATGAAGTCCCTGGCGATGCGCGGTCTTGGCAACCTCAAGCCAGTCTTCGCCGGAGAGCTTTTTTTCACAGGTCAAAAGGCGAATTCGTGGACTAAAGACCTCGGCACCACCGCCAGGGATCGAGCCCAGACCGGCATCCTTAAGAATCTCCAGGGTGTCTGCCACAGATTTGCCGGCAAGCCCGGCCAGATGGGCGATCTCAACACAGGTGAAGGCCTGGATATGCACCGCCGGTCGAACCTCCTTGATCCCCCGGAGCACCTCAAGATAATACTCGAAGGGCAATTCGGGATGGATGCCACCAACCATGTGAATCTCGGTGATTGGTTCGTCGAGGCGGCCACGCACCTTCTGCTTGACCTCTTCAACGCTCATCTCATAGCCCAAATCCGAGCCTTTCTCTTTGCCAAACGCACAGAACTTGCAAAGATTCGTGCAGATATTCGAGTAGTTGATATGCTGATTGTAGATAAAATAGGCTTTGTCACCATTGAGCCTGTTCCTGACCATGTCAGCCAGGTAGCCGAGGGCAAGGATGTCATGGCTTTGATAGAGCAGCAATCCATCCGCCTGGCTGAGCCTGGCTCCTGCCTCGACCTTTTCAAGAAGCGCGCCGAGTCCTGCTTTTTCGATGTAGTTTTTCACGGCAATAAAAAAAGCCGGGCGAGTTTCACCCGGCTCTACGATTTGAGGTTCAGAGGGATCAATCGATGAAAAATTTCAGCTTTTCACGTCTGCTGGAATGCCTCAGTCGATTGAGGGCCTTTTTTTCTATCTGGCGGATGCGCTCGCGGGAGACATTGAAGCGTTTGCCAATCTCCTCAAGGGTATATTCCGCCTTCTCGCCGATGCCAAAGCGCAGACGGATGATCTTCTCTTCACGCTCGCTGAGGGTGGACAGGATCTCGGTGACCCGGCCCGCCAGTTCCCTGGTCTGCACCGCATCATAGGGTGACTGGGACTCCTGATTCTCGAGAAAATCACCCAGAGTCGAATCGTCATCACCAACGGGTGTCTCAAGGGAGATTGGTTCTCTTGAGGCCTCAAGGATGGAGAGGATCTTATCCATCGGCAGATTGGTCGATTTGGAGATCTCAAGCGGCGTCGGCTCGCGGCCCAATTCTTTAAAAAGGGCATAGAAGGCCTTGAAAAACTGGCTTCGCAGTTCAAGAAAATGCACCGGCAGACGGATGGTCCGGGTCTTATCGAGAATGGCCCGGGTGATGGCCTGACGTATCCACCAGCTGGCATAGGTGGAAAACTTGTTGCCCTTGGTATAGTCGAAACGGAAGACCGCCCGCATGAGCCCGAGATTGCCTTCCTGGATCAGATCGGCGAGTGTCAAACCTTGATGCATGTAGCGCTTGGCGATAGATACAACGAGCCTGAGATTGGCCCGAATCATCGTGTCTTTGGCTATTTCAATCGATCGACTGTAGGCCTCCAGTTTGGCCTGCAACTCGAAGAGTTCTCTGATTTCAGGGTACTTTTTCGCGGCGCTGACGACGCTGTAGCGCATGAAGTTCAACTGCTGCTTTTTAGGTTTGAGGGTCGGATCGCGTTTTTCCCAGAGGTCAATCCGTTCGGTAAGGAGCTTCATCTCCTTGACACCCGAATGATCTTCTCGGATGGCCTGAATGATTGCCTCAAATCCCTGGCGGATGGTTTTACTGTATTTGGCCTCTTCCTCAGGGGTCAACAGGTCGAAGCGACCCATCTCGCGCAGATAGGTGGTTGTGGTCTCTTCTGCCTCATGAGAGTCATCCTCGCCTCCCGAACTGATCATCTCATCTTTGAGGTCATCAATATCAAGACACGATTCGTCCTTTTTCTCCCATACTTCGCCTGAAAGCGTCCTCTTTTCACCTGAGTCTTCAATGGTGACGATCTCGATATCGTGAGCACCGAGGAAATTAAAGATGCTTTCGATCGCTCCCGCATCTTTAATTTCTTCCGGCAACAGCTCGTTCAAGTCACTAAAGCTGATACACCCTTCGGACTTTCCGGCTTTTAGAAGATTTTCTTTGAGTTCTGACAGCACCGGGAAACCACTCCATTACTTGAATTTAGAAGACTATTGGGTCATATCATGCTACACTGACCGATACTAAATAGTCTCAAGGGGTTACAAGAAATCTGCTCTGATAAATCACTTCCGTGATCTTATAACAAAAAAAATGCCAACGGAAACACTTCCGTGAGCACCCTGGAAAATTCACCAAAACCTGAGATTTTAATCCAATCAATGCAATAATGCACTATTTAAAATTGTCCTGTCTCTCAAGCCAGGAATAGAGCAACAGGCAGTGATTCATATTTCATTGTGTTTAAGAGCAGCTCACCGGCAACAGTACATTCGTCCATCACGTTCTCATATTATAGCATTCCTGGTTTGAGATACAAGTCCGGGCGATATTGTTTTCGCAGGGTTTTTTTCTGACACAGTGCAATGAACCGGAATTATTGAAATATATCAATATATTTCAGGAGAGAAATTATATGGCACATATTCTCACCGCTCAAAGGGCAAGCGGCATACTCGCCCATATCACCTCCCTTCCCTGCCCTTATGGCATCGGGGACATCGGCCCGGCCAGTTATTCCTTTCTGGATTATATCAAGGCCTGCGGTCAGAGTTATTGGCAGATCCTGCCTACCGGCCCGACGAATCATCTCTTTGATAATTCACCCTACATGAGCACCTCGGCCTTTGCCGGTTCGCCCCTGCTCATCTCACCTGAGCTCCTTTTTCAGGAACATCTCATCACAGAGAGCAGCCTGCAGAACCACCCTGAATTCTCCCGCTACCACACTGACTATATCGCAGTTGCCCGCTATAAGACCAGAATTCTCGAAGAGGCCTATAGCAATTTCAACGGCTTT
>JAUYSF010000220.1 GCA_030696435.1 Desulfoprunum sp.
TTCCTGGCCGATATCCCGCTGCAGCTCGTCAACCTTTGCTACCGGGAACAGGGCCTGCTGGTGGCCAAGGGTAATCCGAAGAATATCCAGGGCTTTGCCGACATCGTCGAGCATGGCCATATCTTCATCAACCGCCAGGCCGGTGCCGGCACCCGACTGCTGACCGACAAGACCCTGGCCGATCTCAAGATTGACCGAGCGCGGATCCAGGGCTACCAGCACGAAGAGTACACCCATATGAGTGTGGCTGCGGCAATCGCCAGCGGCAGTGTCGATACCGGTATGGGTATCCGGGCTGCGGCAGTGGCCCTCGATCTTGATTTTGTGCCGGTGGCGGAAGAGCGCTATGATCTCATTATCCCCAAACAGTTTCTCCATGACAGCAAAGTGGCCAGTGTCCTGGAGCTGATTCGAACCAATACAGAATTTCATAAAAAGATCATCGCCTTGGGTGGCTATGAGCTGCGAGACTGTGGCACGGTCATGTATGAGCAGGGTTGAAAAGATCCGTACCGAAGAGAATGCCGGATGGCATTCCTTCCAGATATATCAGTACATATTTGCCCACGCTCGGGCGCATCTTCAAACACATTGACAAGGAGAACAGTATGACCGAGAAAATTTTTCGCGTGAATATGACCGATCTCACCACCTCCGTGGAAGCAGTCCCCGCAGCCTGGGCCGGACATGGCGGACGCGGCCTGACATCCACCATTGTGGCAGCCGAGGTGGAGCCGACCTGCCATCCTCTCGGGCCGAAGAACAAGCTGGTCTTCGCCCCCGGTCTGCTCTCCGGTACCATCGCCGCCAACTCCGGTCGTCTCTCGGTCGGTGGCAAGAGTCCACTGACCGGCACCATCAAAGAGTCTAACGCCGGCGGCACCTCGGCCCAGTTCCTGGCCCGCTGCGGCTGCAAGGCTCTGATCATTGAAGGCCAGCCCAAGGGCGATGTCTGGTATAGCCTGGCTGTCACCCCGCAGGGCGTCACCATCAGCCAAGAAAAAGAGCTGATCGGCAAGGGCAACTTCGCCGTCGCCGAGACTCTCGCCAACCGTCTACCCGGCAAATTAGGGCTCATCACCATCGGCTCGGCCGGCGAGATGAGAATGGCCTCAGCCAACATCTCCGTGAAAGATCCAGATGGCGGCCTGCGCTCCCATGGCCGCGGCGGACTTGGCGCTGTCATGGGATCCAAGAAGGTAAAGTTCATCTCCATCGATCCTCAGGACGGCAAGGTCGAAATAGCCGATACCGAGAAGTTCAAAGAGGCAAACCGGGCCTTTGCCAAGGCCCTTGTTGATCATCCGGTCTCCAAGGCCCTGGGCCAGTACGGCACCAACGTCCTCGTTAATATCATCAATGAGTCAGGTGGGCTGCCGACCAAAAACTTCACTCTCGGTCAGTTCGATGGCCACGAAAAGATCTCCGGCGAGACCATGCACGACACCATCAACCTGCGTGGCGGTAAGGTTAAGCACAACTGCCATCCGGGCTGCGTCATCCAGTGCTCACAGATCTACAACGACGCCTCCGGCAAAAAACTCACCTCCGGCTTCGAGTACGAGTCGATCTGGGCCATGGGTGCCGACTGCTGTGTCGACAACCTTGATCAGATCGCCGAGGCCGACCGGCTCATGGACGATATAGGTATCGATACCATTGAGACCTCCGTTGCCATGGGTGTGGCCATGGAAGCCGGTGTCCTGCCCTTTGGCGATGGCGCCGGAATACTCCGCATCCTGCAGGAAGACATCGCCAAGGGGACACCGCTTGGCCGGATTATCGGCAACGGTGCCGGTTCCGTCGGTCGCGCCTTCGGTGTGACCAGGGTACCGGTGGTCAAAAACCAGGCCATTCCAGCCTACGACCCGCGCTCCATCAAGGGGATGGGCATCACCTACGCCACCTCGACCCAGGGTGCCGATCATACCATGGGCTACACCATCGCCACCAACATCCTGGGCGTCGGCGGCTCGGTCAATCCCCTGGTCAAGGAAGGCCAGGTCGAGCTTTCCCGCAATCTGCAGATCGCCACAGCGGCCATCGATTCGACCGGCATGTGCCTGTTTATCGCCTTTGCCGCGCTTGACGATGCGACCTGCCTACCGGCCCTGATCGACCTGATCAATGCCCGCTTCGGCATCGCCCTGACCGGTGATGACGTCGTCAATCTCGGCAAGTACATCCTGAAAACGGAGCGGGCCTTCAACACCGCCGCCGGATTCACCAATGTTGACGACCGGCTGCCCGAATTCTTCTACACCGAACCGGTACCGCCGCATAACGTGGTCTTCGATTTCAGCGGTGAAGAGATCGATACCTTCTGGAACTTCTAGGCCGTTGTTCAAAATTTAATCATGAAATTCAATGTCATTAACGGCATAAGTGGCCGTAAAGAAACGGATAAAAAATATGAATTATTTCTTAACGGCCACTAAATGCAACTGACCGTCAAACTCTTTGCCTTCTTCCGCGATGGACGCTTCAAGGAGGAAGGTAGAGAGTATCCAGCAGGAACGAAGGTGGGCGAGATTGTAGCCGATCTCGGTATTGACCCGGATGAGGTCGGGGTGGTGATGATCAATTCACTGCAGAGCAGTCTTAAGGCAACGGTTGCCGAGGGCGATAACTTGGCTATTTTTCCGGTCATCGGTGGTGGCTGAGATGGACGGCCTGCGCCGGTTCATCCGCTACAAGGCAGCAGATGGCTGCATTGCCCTGATCGATGAACTGGCTGCGGCCGCTGCCTTCGAACAACCTCTGGCGGAAGTTGAAGAACAGGTGTTGCGTCTCGGGATCATGCCCAGGCGTTATATGCGCAACTGCCTGAGCTGCGACCAGCAGCTCAGGCTTCTGCGTGCCAGGATCTGCGTTATCGGTTGCGGCGGGCTGGGCGGATCGGTGGCCGACATCCTCACCCGCACAGGTGTTGGATATCTGCGGCTCATAGACCCCGATTCCTTCGAGGAACACAATCTCAACCGCCAGCGCTTTGCCACGGTTGCCACCCTGAGCCAACCCAAAGTCCAAGCTGCCAGAACCGCCCTCATGGCCATCAATCCAGCAGTTAATATCGATGCGGTGCAGGCCGAATTTTGCGAAACGGATGTCTTGGCTGCTGAGGTCGTTGTCGATGCCCTTGATTCCGCCGAAAAGCGACTGATACTGGCGGCCTTCTGTACAAAATACGGCAGGTCTCTGGTGCATGGAGCCGTCCGTGAATGGTACGGTCAGGTCGGCATTGCCACAGCGGCAAACAATCTTGTCGCCGGTCTCTATCCCGGGGCTGTACAGGAATCCGCCACTCCATCCCCTCCCCAGATTATCGCCCCGACCGTGGCAGTAATTGCCGGCATGCAAGCAGCCGAGACCTGCAAGCTGCTCCTCGGCCTCCCTTCTGTTCTGAGCAGCAGCTGGCTGAGTTGCAACCTGCTCGATTGCGAGTATGAGCTCATCCCTGATAGCCCGTCGATTCCCTGACAGATTGTTATTGCCCGCCTCCGCCGCCTTCTGTTACTATCACCCCAAATTATCGTTTGGATGCATTCACAACTGGCCAGGGGGAAAGTATGGATACATTGCGAGCCGCCGTCATTGACTGCAGGAGTTCTTCCGCCGACGATGACACCTTTATTAAGAAACTGAATCAACTCAGGGAAGAGCAAGGACCGATGGTCTGCAAGGTCATCTTCCAAACCCTGACCAGCCTCGATATCCCACGCGACACCGCAGTCGAATACTGGCAAAAGGTCCTGCAGCACCGCCGGGATCTGAGCCGGCTCCTCGATAGAAAAGTCGATCTGATGACGGCGGTGTGCGATTTCCTGCGTTCCAAGACCGAGTATCTGGTCAATCCCCGTCTCGTGGACGTCAGCACCTTTGAGCGAGTCATCCACGAGACGATGTATGACGGACTGACCGGTCTGTTCAACCGGCTCTACTTCGACGAGGCCTTTGAGCACCAGATATCGCTGGCCAAACGCTACAATACCGATCTGTCCGTCCTGTTCATCGACGTCGACAACTTCAAGGATATCAACGATACCCTCGGTCATATCGTCGGTGATATCGCCCTGAAAAAGATCGGGGCCATCATTAAAAACGCCAAGCGCGACAGCGATATAGCTGCCCGTTTCGGCGGCGAGGAATTTGTCCTTTTGATGCCGCATACCGAGAGTGTCAATGCCTTCATCCTCGGTGAGCGCATCCGCAAGGAGGTGGAGCAGGAGAATTTTTCCGCCCATGGCAAGACCTACCACCTGACCATCAGCGGCGGTCTGGCCTCCTATCCACTCAATGCCACAGAACCCAAAGCTCTCCTGGATCTGGCCGACAGCGCCACCTATCTGGCCAAGGGCGCCGGAAAAAACAACATCTCCCTCTATAAAAAAGACAAACGCCGCTACCTCCGAGTCAAACTCAGCCAGCCCGTGCTCATTAAAGAACTGGGATTCGCCGACTCCCGGACCTATGCAGGGACCAGCAAGGATATCTGCATCGGCG
>JAUYSF010000197.1 GCA_030696435.1 Desulfoprunum sp.
GTCATCAATTATCAACACACGGACTGCCGGCGATGCCATTCATTCTCTCCCGTATTCAGAATACCATGTACAGTGAGCCCTTCATTGCCAAACGATTAAACTGGAGCCTTTCCATCGAGGCGTTTCCATGTACTATTCAGCTGAATAAAATCGCTATCGAATCGAGTTCGCAAAAATCATAGCAGTTTCAGGGAAAGTGCGCCTGCTACCTCAGATTTCACTGCACTGGAAGTGCTCAATCCGATTTCGATAGCGATAGCGATCCCGATGCTGTCAATGACAGCAAACTGAATAGTCCCGAGGCGTTTATATTCTATCTCAGAATCCAGTCGATGAACAGACCTGCCGGACAGATAATCGACATTTCGGCATGACACGCATCCACTAGGACTACACAAGCTGGTTATTCTTTGCCATTGTCCAGTTCCAACAGAACAGCCAGCCCCCGGCGCAGTTCTTCTAACGACGGCAGATCAGGCCGAGCGTCGGGCCCACCGCTGGCTCGTTCAATCTTCTCCGCCATACCGGCCTGAGTCTGCAGACCAAGATTGAGCAGAAGACCCTTGAGTGAATGAGCCGCAGCGCCTGCCTCTTGCAGATTCATTTCCCGAAAGGCACGGTCCATCCTTGCCATATCTCCTCTGATGGTTTTGCTGGTTGTGGCAAGAAGAATTTCCGCCTTGTCTTCTGCAAGGCCATAAAGCTGCTGCAGATGGTTGGTGATCCGTTGAGTTATATCATCCTGCCGGGTCTCCGGTTCCTCCCGAGCCAGGTCCTTCTCCTCCTGGCGATTTCCGGGACCGGCGGCGCAGGTTCGAGCCAAAGTGGCCGCCACCTGCTCAGGGATAAACGGCTTGGCAAGATATTCGTCCATGCCTGCAGCCAGACATTTCTGCCGATCACCGGCCATAGCATGGGCCGTCAGGGCAATGATGTTGAGATGCCCGCCCGCCAGTTTTGCCTTGAGCTCATGCCTAAGCTGTGGAGAAAGATCTGCCGAGGGGGCCTCGTGCTGTTCCAGTGCCCTAATTGTCTGCGTAGCAACATAGCCATCCATTACCGGCATCTGGATGTCCATGAGGATAACATCAACATCCTCAACCGCCAGGAAGTTCAGGGCCTCCAAACCGTTTACCGCCATAAAAACCGTATGTCCCATATTTTCCAGGACCATCCGCCCCAGATCCCTGTTGGTTTCATTGTCTTCCACCAGGAGTATCCGCAGAGAATGGCTCAGGAGCTCTCCCGCCCCGGTGTTTTCTTCCACCTCAGCCCCTTCCTGCGCACCTGTCTCGGCAAAGAGGATGAAAAAGCTGAAGGCGCTGCCAACCCCCGGTTCACTCTCGACGGAAATATCTCCACCCATCAACTGGCAAAGCTTGCGGCTGATCGACAGTCCCAGCCCCGTTCCCTGATATTTGCGGGAGACGGTGTTATCCACCTGAGAAAAACTATTGAAAATCAGCCCCCGGTGTTCTTTGCTGATTCCGACGCCGGTGTCTTTGATCACAAAGAAGATCTCTCTGTTTTCGCCCCGTTGGCCGCGATTTTGCATTGAGAGACTGACCCGGCCTTTCTCGGTGAACTTGATGGCATTGCCGAGCAGATTGAAGAGGATCTGGCGTAGCCTCTGACTGTCGCCCCAAACCAGCAGAGGGACATCAGCGCCGATCTCGACCACAATGTCGAGATTCTTTTCTCTGGCCAGGATCCGCATGGAGGCGATGGTTGAGGTGATAAGCTCTTGCAGATGAAAAGGCTGCAGATCCAGCGTCAGTTGTCCCGCCTCGATTTTGGAGAAATCAAGGATGTCATTTACCACCGACAGCAGGGAGTCCGCCGCAGTGCGCACCGACTCCAGCAGGCGACGCTGCTGTTCGTTTTCAGAGGCCTCGTGGGCCAATCTGCTCATGCCGATGATGGCATTCATCGGGGTCCTGATCTCGTGCGACATATTGGCGAGAAAGGTGCTTTTCGCCCGATCCGAATCCTCGGCCCTATCGCGTGCCTCCCTGATATCCCGCATGGTACCGCCAATGGTGTCAGACATATCATTCAAGGCCTGCGCCAACTCGCCCATCTCGTCATTGCTGTCGAAGGCAAGCCTGTTGTCCAACTCCCCTCTCTGGAAACGCCGGATAGCTTCGATCATCGCCGTTATTTTACCCGTCAGGGTCGAGGCCATCCATACTGCGATGCAGAGGACGATGAGGATCATGATTCCGGTGGAGATCGTCAGATTTCTGGTGGTACCGGCCATCAGACTTGTCATCAGCGATCGGGTCTCTTGGTATTTTCCAGCCATCCGATCGATATACCCTTGGGTCAGAGAGTCGATTCTATTGGCCGTTTCCGTAGCCGAACTGTGGAACTCATGGACATTTGCCCCGATGGTCACATAACCAAAGCCCCGTCCGCTGTTACCATAGAGACCGGTAAAATAGGGAATGGCCGCGGCGGTATTGAGTTTCCACAGATTGCTCCAAAATATGACAAATGATCCCGACCCGCCATATTGGGTAAGATTGTGCCAATCAGTACACTGGGGGGCAAAATTCAGATACCGGCAGTCAAGGCCGAGCATACCGGCCTCGGTCAGCTCTTTTGCCGCTTTTTTCTGCAGGGACTGGCTTGAAAAGCGCGGGGCGGATTTTGTGAAATCACGATAAGAAAGGCCGCTCTTCTGCCAAAGGGCATACATCTCTGCACTGAGCCAGGGCACAGCTGGGTCGCCGGTCTCAGGATCATAGCCGGTGATGAAATAATCCCTGGGATGAGAGATATTTCGCCCCTGGTAATCCCACATAAAGGCATAATTGCCGGAGCCGGCATCGGAGATCGGCGAATACCGCTCCTCGGTCGGAACAAGGTGATCGGTAAACTCCATGATGTGGGTATGATCGAGGGCAAGGGTCACATAACCGATTTTTTTCCCCTGCCTGAATACGGGGGAGCCCCAGCGAATAATCCCCTGAAATCTTTTTCCCACTGGATTTTCTTTGCCGGCATAGGCTGCTTTTTCCGGGGCAAAAACAATCCCTTTAGCCGCGGCGGTCTTTTTGGTGTAGAGACCGGCGACGGGTGAGGAAAGATAGGGACCGATCACCTCTGATACGTATATCTCTCCGGCTTTGAGCCTTTCGAGTTCTGCAAAATAGGTTTCGGCTCGACACCAGGTATTCTCTTTTTTCGCAATATTCTTGCGGGCCGGTGACAGCAAGCCGGTGGTCGAAATCTTGAGTTCCTCCTGGCCTTGGAGATTTACAAAGGTCATCTCATGATACAGCGGCCGGATGGAGACCACCTCCTGTCGCGCCGGCCGTCTGTAATGAAAATCTTTTTTATTATCGGCAACCTGGAAGCCGACCAACGGGTTTTTGTCCGGCTCATCGGGCGGGCCGACCCAGGCATCGCCTGCCTTGTTCAGCACCCAGGGCCGATGCAGTGTTACCCTGCCTGTCCGCACGGCCAGGAAATGCTGAAAATCGTTAGTGGCCAGCGGCAATTGCGCCGCCAGCAGGATATCGCTATCCCGCTCATAGAGAAAGGCCGCAACCGACCTGGCGGTATCCGTGGTAAGCCGCTCGATATTCTCCCTGGCCTTACGGTCAAGGGCGGAGATGGAACTTTCCGATGCCAAACCACCGATCTGCCTCACCAGTTCGCGGGTATCGTCCGCCATTTCAGCATACTTTTCCTGAACGGTAATTCCCAGGCCATGAATCTGACTGGCCGCAAACAGGGCGAGAACCACCAGCGGAAGGACCTTGATAAGAACGAATATAACGATCAGCTTGCCGCGTATGCCGAAACGAATCGCCCGATGAATCTTCGCTCTTTGCTGCTGTTCTTCTGTCATCGTATAGAACCCTTTATCGAACTGCTCTGTTTTAGAGATCCCCCGCCTCTTCCCCTCCTAGTTAACTCCTTGCTGTTTTAGAAAAGGCACATACTTCTTATCCGTTCCTTTTATATGGCTGGCCAGCCAGTCTTTGAGGAAATCCATCAATTCCATTGAGATCGTGGCGTCCCCCTGCTCGACCTTGGTCTTGAATTCCTTGACCTGGGCCACGAGCTTCTCATGGATCTTCTTATGCTGGTCATATTCGGGATAACCGTGTTTCTGGAACAGTTTCTCTTCAACAGCGAAATGCATGACGGTATAGGATACCAGGCGTTCAAGGATGCCGGCTAATACCGCCAGAGTCTGGCGTTGTTTCATGGCCCGATGGAGATCATTGATCATACCGACGAGCTGCTTGTGCTGGTCATCGATCTGGGTTATTCCCAGTTGCAGGCTGCTATCCCAGCGCATCAGATCAGGCACCCTTGCCGAAGAGGAGGTTTTCTTGACGGCAGCGGCGGACATGTAGGCCTTACCAATCTTGAATTGGCTTGAAAGGGTCTTCAGATAGTCAGCGATTTTCTCGATATCTTGGGCACTGTTTTCCACCTCACCACCACTTTCTGCAAGTTCGGCGGCCGTCCGACTGACCTTGGCGATATCCTGCGCGACTTCGGAAGCGACGAGAGAACTCTGGGCGACATTGCCGTTGACCTCGCCGATGCCCTGCGCTGCCTGCAGGACATTTTCGGAGATCTCGCCTGTGGTGGAGCTCTGTTCCTGCACCGACATGGCGATGCCGGCCACAATGGTGTCGACCTTATGGATAACCTCGGTGATCTGGCGGATTTCGTTGACCGTCTCGTCTGTCGAGCCCTGGATAGATTCAATACTGGCTCGAATCTCGCCTGTCGCAGCCGCAGTCTGTTTGGCGAGTTCCTTGATTTCATTGGCAACAACGGCAAAGCCCTTGCCGGCGTCTCCGGCCCTGGCGGCCTCGATGGTGGCATTGAGGGCTAGAAGATTGGTCTGATCGGAGATCTCGGTTATCGCCTGGGTGACCTTGCTGATCTCTGCCGCGGCCTGCCCCAGGGCATCGACCTTCTGAGTGGAACTGCGGGCAAGCTCGACTGCCTCACCGGTGATAACCCTGGCCTCTCTGGTCTTTTCAGCAACTGCGGCAATCGAGGAGGACACCTCCTCGGTGGCCGTCGCCACAATATTGACATTGGTCGAGGCCTGCTCGCTGGCAGCCGCGACCGAGTTCATATTCGCGCTCATCTCTTCCGTCGCAACCGCAACATTGGTAGCCATCTCGGACACAGCAGTCGCCCCTTCCGACATCCGGTGGGAAAGACTCGTCAGTTCATTTGAGGCCGAGGCCAGACTCCCCAGCTCGTCTGTGCGGTCAACCTCGAATTTTCCAGTCAGATCCCCTTTGGCAATATCCCCGGCAAACAGCACCGCCTTCTGCAAAACTCCAACAATCCCCTTGCCTATGATAATACTCAGCATGATACCTATGCACGTGGCAGCAAGGGAGGCGAATAAAATGATCATCTTCTGCAGACTCACCGTCGACTGCAACTCTTCCTTGCCGGCAGTCAGTTTTTTGTCGATTTCAGCCGTAACACCGTGCAGATCATCTAGCACCAGACCGAGGGCGGGCACGGTCTTCTGCTGGAAAATCTTCAGAGCCTCCGGCAGAAATACGGCCCTATCGCCGTTACTCCGGCTGATCGCCGCCTGCATGGCCACTACAGATTCGTGCAGGTCACGATGGGGTCCTTCCAGGTGTTTGAGCAGAGTGGCTATCTCCGGCAGCCTGGCCTCTGCCTCTTTACGTTCATCGCCATAGAGCCAGATCCCGAACGTACATTTATGATCATCGGTTTGGACATCAAGGGAATTTTTCTGTTCATCGGTAAAGAGTGCCATGACAGAATCCCGCCACTGCAGATGGTCGATTTCTTTTTGCAAGACGAGCTCTTTAACACCCGACAAATACATACTGTTGTCAATCTCGGCATTAACCGACTTGAAGCCGAACCAGCTGAAAACACTGATCACCGCCAGCAGCAGCAGGACCGAACCAAACCCTGTCGCGAGTTTTCCGCCAATTGAAATATTTTTCCAAGCCATACCGCTCTCCTTGGATGTGGATTTTAGTTACCCTTTTTTGCCTCGTCGCACAAAAAAAGTATATCGCTTCCGCATAGCGATATCAAATACATGACTGAAAAAAATTCATATCTTCGATGAATGTTGAATCCACCCTGAAAACCATCCGAGATTTCCGTCCCACCTTTTAAAATGGCAAAAAGACTATCAGCAGTCAAATTGACATGATTGCCTGCCGCGCTCAATCGCCATGCAATCGCCTTCATAACAGCTTCATACCTTGCAGCAATCGTTGAAATCCGATTGTCAATGATTGGAAAAAAGAAATTGACAGCTGCTAATCTCTCCATTATCGTCACACTTAAATATAATTCATATTATGCATGTAATATATTATGTGATTTCAGAAAAAACATATTTTTTGAATTATTTAAGATTATAATTTGCTGTATTACCTATAATTAATAAAATCAATCTCATTGATAACCAATCTGTTCGGCATATTTATTTATAGCATGTAACACCATTAAACAATTCCAAAAGGAGACCTCAATGCACCACATCATCCGATTTCTTGTGCTATTCTCGCTCTGCTGCACACCTCTGCTCAGCGGTGGCTCCCACGCCCTGGCCTCATCAGAAAGCAAGCCACCTGACACCCTTGTCCTGGCTATTGGCGGCGAAGACAAGACCGGTTATGACCCGACGCTGGGCTGGGGACGCTATGGCAGTCCGATGTTCCAAAGCACCCTGCTGAAATTTGATGCAGATATGAAGATTGTCAATGACCTGGCGACTGCCTATTCCTTGTCCAAAGATGGGTTGGTCTGGACCATTGATATCCGTCACGATGTAAAATTTTCCAACAACACCCCGCTCACCGCCGAAGATGTCGCCTTTACCTTCAACACTGCGGCCAAGTCCGGCGGACTGGTCGACCTGGCCCATATGGCTGTGGCCAAGGCCCTCGACAGAAACCGGGTGCAAATCGCCTTACAGGAAAACGACTCGACCTTCATCAACAGGCTAATCACGCTCGGAATCGTACCGAAGAACTTTCATGGCCCTGACTACCCCCGAAAACCTATCGGCTCAGGCCCGTACATGCTGGAAGAGTGGAACGAAGGACAGCAGATGATCGTCAAGGCAAATCCCTATTACTATGGCGCACAGCCTTTTTTCAAACGCATCGTCTTTCTCTATACCCCTGAAGACACCTCGTTTGCTGCAGCCAAAGCCGGACAAGTGCAAATGGCAGCTGTTCCGGCCATGCTGGCCAAGCAGCACGTACCTGGCATGACCATCCATGCCGTCAAAAGTGTCGACAACCGTGGTCTCATGTTTCCAACGGTTCCCGATACCGGCAAGAAAACCGACAAGGGATATTCAATCGGTAACAATGTGACTGCCGATCCCGCCATTCGTAGGGCCATCACTATAGCCATCGACAGAAAAGCTCTGGTGCAGGGTGTTTTAGAAGGCTATGGCCGACCGGCCTATGGTGTTTGCGATGGTCTGCCTTGGGATAACCCAAACAACAGTTTTCAAGATAATGATCAGGCAGGAGCGGCAACCCTCCTCCAGAAAGCCGGATGGATTGATTCTGATGGTGACGGTATCCGTGAAAAAAAGGGACTGAAGGCCGAGTTCACCATTATCTACCCTGCCAATCGTAGTGAACGTCAGTACATGGCTCTGTCCGTGGCCGACACTCTGAAAAAGATCGGCATACAGGCCAATGTCGAGGAAAAGCCCGATTTCGATGAAATCCAGAAGGTCATGCACAAAGATGTCGTGGTCTTCGGCTGGGGTGCGCACGATCCCATGGAACTCTATCAGCTCTACAACACCAAATTCGCCGGAGTGGAATACAATAACGTCGGCTACTACTCAAATCCGCAGGTCGATGAAAATCTGGAAAAGGCCATTTCCGCCAGAAACCTGGAAGAAGCCATCCCCTTCTGGCAGGCCGCTCAGGTGTATGTCAAAGAAGATGCCCCTTGGGCCTGGATGGTCAATCTTGATCATACTTATTTTGTCAATGATCACCTTGATATAGGCAAATCACAGATCGAACCGCACGGACACGGCTGGCCCATCACCGCCAACATCCATGAGTGGAAGTGGAAGAAATAAATCTTTTCAAAATTCCCCACTCCTTACCCCTGCCGCCCCGGCAGGGGTTTTCTCTTACCGCAGGAACAACATGGGCACTCAATCACCACTCCAGTTCGGCATCCAGACAGTCACAAAGTTAACAATTACTCTGATCCTCGTGTCAGTCCTCACCTTCAGTCTGGTTTCACTGTCACCAATCAGTCCGATCAACGCCTACATCGGCCAAAGTCGATTGCAGATCAGTGCTGAACAACAAGAGATGATTATTGCCCGCTGGGGTCTTGACCGACAGCCAATTGAGCGATTTTTTATTTGGGGAGGCCATGTACTGCAAGGAGACCTGGGCCGATCGATGATTTTCGATGAGGCGGTATCCACGGTAATCGCCAAACGCTTTCTTGCCTCCCTTTGGCTCATGGCAGTGGCCTGGACTCTCTCAGGCATACTTGGCTTTCTCCTCGGTGTACTGGCAGGTATACGGCAGAATTCTCTGTTTGATAGGAGTATTCGCATTTACGCCTACACCCTGGCCTCGATTCCAGCCTTTTGGATGGGCCTGGTGCTGATGGTCTTCTTCTCGGTGTACCTCGGCTGGACTCCGATATCAGGTGCGTCCCCCGGTGGTATCGCCATGGCCGATGTGACCTTCTGGCAGCGGTTGCATCATCTCATTCTGCCGGCCGCCACTCTGTCGATACTCGGTGTAGCCCAGATCACCCTGCATACCCGGGAAAAAATGATTGACGCCATGAATAGCGATTACGCAGTATTTGCCTTTGCCCAGGGAGAGACTCGGGCCGGAGTGGCCTTCCACCACGCCCTGCGCAATATCGCCCTGCCTGCCATAACCCTGCAGTTCGCCTCGCTGGGTGAACTGTTCGGCGGATCAGTACTGACCGAACAGGTCTTCGCCTATCCCGGCCTCGGTCAAGCCACGGTCGAGGCGGGCTTGAAGGGTGATGTGCCGTTGCTTCTCGGCATCACGCTGTTCAGTGCGATCTTCGTCTTTGCCGGCAATACTATGGCTGATTTGCTGTATGGCATCTTCGACCCGAGAATTCGCCTTCAGGGAGGAACTGACCAATGAATACCCAGGAGATGAACCCTGCCCAGCCATTCTTCAATCTCTCAGCCAGATGGCAGTCGGGAGACAAGAGACAACCGGCCTGTCTGTCCGCCGGTTGCATTGCCCTCTTTTTCCTTCTTCTTTTCGCGGCAGGATATTTTATGAACGATACCGGCCTGGCCGTTGACTTCCTCAATAAAAAAATTGCACCATCGCTGCACTATCCCTTCGGCACCGACTGGCTGGGCCGAGACATGCTGGTACGAACAGTCAAGGGCCTGTGCCGAAGCCTTGGCATCGGCCTGCTTGCCGCCTTCTGCAGTTCTATTATCTCGATTGCCCTCGGTATCATGGCGGCAACACTCGGGCGGAAGGTCGATCTGGTCGTCTCAACCCTGGTTAATCTGGTCATGGCCACCCCCCATCTGGTCTTGTTGATCCTCATCTCTTTTGCCTGCGGCGGCGGCGCAACCGGTGTCATCATTGCCGTTACCGTCTCACACTGGCCGAATCTGACCAGGATCATCCGAGCTGAAATCCTCCAATTACGCGAGAGTGACTTTGTCCTCTTGTCGCAGCGCTTCGGCAAGACACCGGTCTGGATCGCCAGGCATCACATGCTGCCGCATGTCCTGCCGCAATTTGTCATCGGCCTCATTCTCATGTTCCCCCATGCCATCCTGCACGAAGCGGGATTGACCTTTCTCGGTTTTGGCCTGGCCCCGCATCAACCCTCGATCGGCATCCTGCTCGCCGAATCGATGCGTCACCTCTCCACCGGCTACTGGTGGCTGGCCATTTTGCCGGGCATCTCGCTCGTTTTCACCGTCAAACTCTTTGATATCCTCGGCAACAATTTCAGAACAATCCTTGAACCACGAACCTCCCAGGAGTGACGTATGCTTGATGTTTCCCAACTTTCCATCTCCTTTTCCCGTTACGGCAAGGGAATGCACAAAACGTCCTTCTCGCCGGTGTCCGATATCTCACTGCATATTAACGCAGGGGAAATTGTCGCAGTTGTCGGCTCAAGCGGCTCGGGGAAAAGCCTGCTGGCCCATGCCCTTTTAGGCCTTTTACCCAGAAATGCACGGGTGGAGGGCAAAGTGAAATTCAAAGAGACGGAATTGACAGATGCGCGTATGCGTCTCGTACGCGGCAGGGAAATAGCCCTTATCCCCCAGTCTGTGGCCTACCTCAATCCCCTGGTCCGGGTTGGCAAGCAGGTCGTCAGGGCTGCCCGTCTGAGTGGTCAGCGCAGACAAGCGGCCAATCACAGCACCGACACGATTTTCAGACGCTATGCCCTGGAATATCGGGTGCAGGATATGTTTCCGTTTCAGGTTTCGGGTGGCATGGCCCGACGGGTACTTACCGCCACCGCTACGGTTGGTCGGGCTGATCTGATCATCGCCGATGAACCAACGACCGGCCTTGATCCGGCCGTCGCCACAAAAGCCCTCAATCACCTGGTCGAACTTGCAGCTGAAGGCAAGGGTGTACTCCTGATAACCCATGACCTTGAGGCTGCTGTCCGGGTCTCCCACTCGGTCGTGGTTGTCTATGCCGGAAAAACCCTGGAGATCACCTCCGCCTGCAGCTTTCTCAATGACAAATTGCTTCATCCCTACACCAAGGCCTTGTGGAATGCCCTGCCACAGAATAATTTTACAGCTCTGGTCGGCAGTCAGCCAACAGAAGATCACAGCATTTTGGGCTGTATTTTCAATCCCCGCTGTCCTGTTTCACAGAATTCATGTTGTTCGGTGAATCCGGATCTCCAGAAAATAAACGGGAGTCTTGTGAGGTGTCCGTATGCTGCATGCTGAATCTCTTTTTTTTCACTATGACCAAGGACCTTGGATACTTGAAGACACGGGTATCAGCATCTTGCCCGGTGAGATCGTCGGTCTACCGGGGCCGAGCGGCCAAGGCAAATCCACCTTGGCCAGATTGCTGTGCGGCTATCTGCATCCAATAAAAGGACAGGTTTCAGCCGACGACAAGCCACTGCCCAAAAAGAGTTATTGCCCCGCTCAGCTCCTCTTTCAGCATCCCGAGCTAGCCATGAATCCCCGCAGGAAAATAAGTCAGACGATCAACGAAGGACATGCCTGCAGCCCGGACACTCTACGCTTGCTTGGGATCCATCCCCTCTGGCTCCAGCGTTATCCCCATGAACTCTCCGGGGGTGAACTGCAGCGCATCGCCCTGGCACGGGTGATGGGAGAACGGACCCGCTATATCGTTGCTGATGAAATGACGGCCATGCTTGACGCCAACACTCAGGCCCTGATCTGGGAGGTCATGCTGGCATGGGCGAGAAGGCACAGGGTGGGCGTATTGGCAATCAGCCACGATCTGCATCTCTTAAAACGCGTTGCTGATCGCATTGATCGACGTTTTGCCGATTGAAGAGCAAGGGAGTGGCGAGGGGACGCTCAGAGTCTTTCTCGAATGGGCGGCGAATTCGGACTGCAGAGGGGGGCTCGATCAGCTCCCCTTTCTGCCATTATTTTTTTCTCTGGGGAGGGAAAAAAGTCGATCGGGCGGGACCAGGATCCGGCAAGCACCTGGTTCTCGCATTTCCACAATATCCCTGCACTAAAAGCCTGAGAGTGCTTCGGCAAAGGCCAGGGAGTCATAATACATCTGCTGCACCAGATTTTTATCCACACCGAGCTCATCGAGGGCGGTAATGCAGGCGTTCCGATCGTGTTGTTCAAAGGCAATAGCCGCGCTGAGAAACGGGGCCATAGGGCCTGTCTGGCTTCTTAAGGCATTTTTCAAGACATTTCCCAAGGGCAGTTGACCAATCACCGTTTCCATATCAAGGTCCAGCATAGCATCAAGCAGCGAGAGAAGGCCGAGGAGAAATATCTCCGCCGACATTTTCTGATAATCACAACTTTCCGCCAGCAGTTCACAAAAGCGGGCCCGTATTATGGCCAGCTTGATCAACTCCCCCGGTTTATCCGTTGCTATCTCGGAGATGATGACCAGGAGAATGAATCGCTTGATCTCCTTCTCACCGAGAAAGATTATGGCATGCCGGACCGATTCAATTGTATTGACCCTATAAAAATAGGAAGAATTTATATATTTCAAAAGCTTATAGCTGAGGGCCACGTCCTTGGCGATAATCCGTTCCAATCGCTCAACCGTGGTGCTCTTTTTTGTTACCTCGGCCAAGAGGGCAATCAGGCTTGTTTTGGCCGATTCCAATTCATGGATACGGAAGATCTCCGGTCTGCTGAAAAAATAGCCCTGAAAATACTTGAACCCCAGCTTGCTTGCCAAATCAAACTCCTCGTAGGTCTCAACCTTTTCGGCCAAAAATTTCGCCGGATAATGGGCGAGCCTGTGCAGGGTCCGGCGGATCTCATATTCGGAGGAAATGTGGAAATCAATTTTTATGATATCGGCAAGAGCGATAAGCGGTTCGAGGGTCGGATCATAGACAAAATCATCGAGGGCAATAGTATAGCCTTCTCCCCGCAGAAGCTGGCAAGCCTTCAGAATTTCGGGTGTCGGAGGAATATCTTCGAGAACCTCGACAACGATCTTACTACTCGGAAAAGTAGAGGGGGTTCCCCTGAGCAGAAGGTCTTTGGTGAAGTTGATGAAGCAGGGTTTCGAGCCACTGATGACATCTACTCCCTCGGACAGGAAGGTGGCGGACAGCAGACTCGCCGTCGCCTTCTCACCACTGGCCAAGCGCCCTTCGTCGGTGCCACGGTAGAGGAGTTCATAGGCAAACAGCTTTTTATGCTCAGTGAGAATGGGCTGCCTGGCGACAAAGATATCCATCTTTCTCCGTTATGTACTCTTTTGCCATCACGAGCCGGGTATACACGGCCCCTTAGGGGCCCACGAAATTCCCCGACGATTGCGCAAATTTTCTTGAGTGAGTTAAGAGCATAAATAATTCTTTTGTACTCGCCTCCAGCTTTTGGCTGCCTTTGGTCGTTTCTCAATCGAAAAAATCCTCAGGCAGCTATTGGTCCCATGTTCTCTATACTATCATAAATCAGGTCCTGAGTTAATCCACAAGAGAAAGAATTTGTGTGGGAATTAGATATATCCTGTCATCAGAATACAGCTGTTTATGCCTCCAAAGCCAGCGTTACAAGAAAGGACGGAAGGAGACCTTAGAGGCAAAACAGCGGTGCCGGACACTGTCATTTGAGTTTCTTCTGGATTCTGCAGCCCTGAAGTTGGGGGAATCGCGCCCTGCATGAGGCTCCTCACGGCTAATGCCGCTTCAATAACTCCAGTGGCTCCCAGGCAGTGCCCCAAGGCACCTTTGATTGAGTGGAGAGGGGTCTTGGCGGGGACGATCTGATCATAGGCCAACAGTTCCATTGCATCGTTATACCGGGTTCCGGTCCCGTGGGCGTTAATGGCACCGATCAGGCCGGTTTGATTTTTCAAGGTTTGTTTGAGTGCAGCAATGAGCCCGCTTGCCTTCCGACACGGCGCGGTGATATGACTGGCATCACAGGCAATGCCCCAGCTCTGCAGACAGGCTTGAGGTTGACAGGCTGTTCCGAGTACATTCTCAGATCCCGTGAGGATCATCCAGCCTGCCCCTTCCCCCAAAGAAAGTCCGTTTCTATTTCGGTCAAAAGGACGACATGCTTCTGGTGCTAACGCCTGCAGGCTTGCAAAACCAGCGAGGACAAAAGTGCTGATCAGATCGATGCCGATGACAATGACATTGTCGAAATCTCCACAACGAATACGCATTCCCGCCTGAATGATGGCGATGGTGCCGGACGCACAAGCGGCACTGGTGATACTGAAATGGTCGATCCAGGGGAGTTTTCCGGCAAGATAGGTAGATATATGCAAGGGATGGGCGTCATCCCGATCTCTGTCGGGTAGCAGGAGTTCATCTATCGCCCCTTTGGTGGTGGCGCAGATCAGGGCAGTCTTGCCCGGAAGCTCAGAAATTGTATCTAGGCACTGATCAAGCAAGGCGACCAGCCTTTCACTGCTCCCCAATGGAAAAGGGAGCTTTTCTATAAGCCCCAGAGGGAATCGGTGTTCAAAGCCGGGAATGAGTGGATGACTCAATCCGGTTTGGCCGCTCAGCAAACCCTCCCATGTGGCTTCGAGATTCCCCATGGCAGTCTCTATCCCTGCAGCAAGAATGACAATTTTTTTCATATGTTCATCCAGAAATCATCCTTCCACTTCTGCCGGAAGGCTGCAAGCCAGGGCGGCGGGAAAAACAGAAGATTGCCGGAAGGCTCGGTGAGAAGCTGTACGGTATAGCCCTCAGCCACAGTTTTATCCGACTGATTAGAGAGTAGGTAGGAAAAATTCAGGCGAAGGGCATCGCACCAGTGCAGGGTTGTGGTGATAGAAAACTGCTCATCAAAACGTAATGGCGCGTGATAGTCGAAATGCATCTGGACAATGGGGGCAGCAGTCTCGTTTTCGATAAACGATTGATAACTGAGGCCGAAGCGGTCGCCAAAGGCAATGCGACCGTCTTCAAAATAGGAAGGATAACGGCCATGCCAGACCATCCGGAGGGCATCGACCTCTTCAAATCTGACTCGCCTGGTGGTTGTAGCAACCAGGGATTCCGGGCTGTCGGCTGGCGGTGAAAAATAGTTATTTCGTGATCTCATGGTGATCTTTCCTTGTTTCTAATACTGCACAGAGCCGGAGGAGACAAGCTCACCGTTTTTTTGGCGCAAGGAAAAAGCCCCTGTCCAAATGGAATTATGGCAATCCATCTTCAGTTCAATATGAATTTCATCACCAGGCTGGACCATCGTTTTAAATTTCGCCCTGTTATATTGCTGCGGTCGGATATTTTCACCGACTGCCAGATCTGCCAGATACGAGACTGCAGCCAGCTGCATGATTGCCGGAAGGATCGGTTTCCCCGGGAAATGGCCGGTAAAGGCCGGAAAATCCGCGGGGAAGATAAATACCCCGGTCACAGTTAGGCTGTCAGAGTGGAGAGCTGATCTGACTGACCAGGTTGTACAGCAATTGGCAATGCGTTTAGCGAGAGAAATAGTAAGATCTTTCATGGGCTGATTATGGATTATGAGCTGCTTTTACGGAGATAAAGGGTTATGCCGGTCATAAATTGGCGGTACACCAGGGATTGCTCGCGGCTGTTCTTTGCCTCATCCGAGTATTGTAACGACCACCAGGTGAAGGGCCAGGTTCGCAGCCATTTTCGTCCACTTCCTGCCGGCTGTCTCTCCTCACAAAATGTCAAAAGAAAATGATCTTCACAGGGCAGCGGTGCCGGTTGTTCCAGGAATATCCGCCGAAGAGCCCCTGCCAGATAACCCGGCAGTCCGCTCTTCTGCAGGGGGCCGAGAATCCGTTGCTGGCTGACGTTGCCCTGGATATCGATGCGGGCCTCAATAAGGGTAATGCCGGTGGCGTCGAGGAGAATATAGTGCAGGCCATCCTTGCCGGCACTGATACCAAGCAGACCGTTGAAGCGAACCTTCGCGGTATCTTTGAGAGTAAGGGTATAAAAAGCGGGCGAGCTGTCGGCTGTCGGAGCCAGGACAGTCGGTCCAAGCGGATGATTACCGGCGGCACAACCCTGCAGGAAGAGAAATATGACAACAATGTATCTCATACCCGGCTCCCGGTGAATTTGCCGAGGAGGACCGGAGTGACAAACAGGGTGGCGGGCCATGCTGCACCGATGCCGACAAGGGCCGTGATGCCAAGAGAGCTGAGGGCCGGGTGTGAGGCAAAGGCCAGGACGCCGAAGCCGATCAGGGTGCTGGCCGCGCAGAGGGTGACCGTCATGGTCGAGGTCTCTGAGATACCTTCTTCGATCGCACAGACCACATATACCCCGTAATCGACACTCAGGCCGACGATCATGATGCCCATGAGCATATGCATCATGTTGAGATCGGATGAGGTGAGATAACAGTATGCGGCCATGGCGGCAAGGGCTGAAAGCACCGGCGCGAGCACCGCCAGTACGGGGCGCGCACTCTTAAAGGCAATGATAATGATGACGATATTGGCCAGTGCGGCGGCAAACGAGAGGTTGAGGATGTCATGTTTCATCAGCGTCTCAAGCTGGCTGCGCCACTTCTCATTGGCCAGGAGCACTACGCCCGGGAGAGTCTTTTCCAGGGCGGTGAAGACCGGCAACAGGGCATCGGACATGGTGACGGTTGTGGTAATGAGGAACTGTCTGTCGTCCTGTTCATCCTTTCCCAGATATTGTCTGGAGGGTGTTCTGATCATGTTGGTAAAGAGTCCCTGCAGGGGGCCGGTAAGGATGGCCGCAGGATCGAGGAGGAGCGGCCGCTGATCGAGCCAGGAGAAAAACGGCTGGAAGGCCTTGGCGGAAAAGCCCTGAGAATTGGCCGCCCTGGCAAATAACAGCTCGAACTCAGCCCGGTTGTGCTGCCAGAACTGCTGCCAGCGTTCGCCGTTGTCTGCCTGCTGTTCCGGGCCGGGCAGGAGGGGAGCAAGGCTCTGGAAGGGAGTTTTGGTCTGCTGCAGGGCCTGGTACACAGAAGAATTGAGGTTGAGTGCTTCTTCCAGGGTGTTTCCCTGGGAGATGATAAAGGCCTGATCCTGAGGCTGGCCCCAGATTTTCTGGAAGAGATACTCTTCTTCGATAACCTGTTTGCTGGGGATATCCAGCGACTGCAGGTTGCCATTGTAGTGGAGCCTGGGCCAGGAAAACAGCCCGGTCAGCATCAGGATCAGCCAGGCGGCGAGGATCAGGATATTACGCGTGGTATTGGCAGATTTGTCATAACGGAAAAGGGATACGGTGTTGTTCGCCGGAGATGTTTTTGCTGGGGAAAAAAGCGGGATAATAAGCCAGCTGATAATGAGCGAAAGGATAACGCCGCACAGCGAAAGCGTGGCCATCTGGCGATGGGCAGGGACCTTGGAAAAGAGCAGGACCAGAAAAACTGCGATGGTGGTACCCGCGGCCAGCAGGATGGGCCGTCTGATGCGCTGCAGGATTATCTCCCTGGGCTCTGTCCCCCGGGTCAGCTCCAGATACATATGGATGCCGTAATCAACCGAAATGCCCAGAAGGACAATGCCAAAACCCAGGGCCATGGTGCTTATGCGGTCAAAGAACAGGTTGGTGATGCCAATGGCCAGAGGAGTCGCGGCAAACGGGACGGCCAGTATGGCCAGGGCCCTGATATCGCGAAAGGCAAAGACAAGCAGGAGCAGCAGGAGGATACTGGCGATCGGCAGGAGAATGCTGAGATCTTGCTGTATGGCTCGGGAGTTGGCCAGGGTGTGGGAGAGAGAGCCGATGATGAGGGTTTTCAGGGCCGGATGTGCAGATTCAGGGAGGTTTCGATTAATAAGGCCCGCGACTTTTTCGGCATTATCCGAATCGGTAAGGGGCAGGCGGCTTTCCGCCATGAGCAAACAGCTCGTGCCGTCCTTGCTCATGAAGTAGCCATCGACAATATCAAGGGCAAAGGTCGAGCGCAGGGCCGCCATCTTGCCGAAAAGGATGCTGCTCAGGCCGAGTGGGTCCTGCTGGATCTGTTTGCCGAGGGCAATACCGGTGGGGCTGTTCAGCAGCTTATAACCCTCCAGCAGTTTGCTGGTCACGGCCTCGGGCCTGACGGCCTGTCTGAGGGTGGCCAGATCCGCCTCTTCGGTCAAAACCGGCAGATGCTCCCGGAAGAGGCCGTAGGCCTGCAGTTCGAATCCCGGCGGGAGTTTGTACAATACCTCGGCAAAGACCGGGTTCCCGGCCAGGGCAGTCCCAAGTTTCTCAGCCGCAGTCTTGAGGATCTGCTGTCGCTCCGATTTGGAAGAACCTGCATTTGCCGGAATCGTCAAGGTCAGAAAGATCTTGTCGACCAGGCCAAGGCGCTGCATCAGACGCAGATCGCTTTTCAGGGCCTGGCCGGGTAGGAGGTCGAGGGCGTTTTCGTTGATTTTCAGGTTGGCGAGCAGGACACAGCCCAGGACAACAATTGCCGCGCTAACCGACCAGCGGAACCGGAGAGAGAGGTTATTCACGGCTGTCACAGTCGCAGAAGAGGCTTTTGGCCGGCTCGATATTGAGTCGATAGTGCGAAAAGAGGAGTTTGGTGGAGTCGGCGGTTGCCTCCAGGATCTCGACTGTCGCGGGTTGCAGGGTTGTCCGATCAAAACGGATGGTGATGCCGGCGATGAAATCAGCAATCATCTTCTCTTTGGGGATCAGTCGGAGGGTGGTCGCGTCAACAAGCTCCATCGTGTAAATCTCTTCCAGGTGCGTGTAGTTTCCCCCCAGCCAGGACCAGAGCTGTTCTGCTACGATCTTCATAACGGGGTCGGCATCCAGGGAAAAGGCCTGGGGCGGGGCCTCGCCGTTACAGCGCATACCGCTTACACCGCTCAGCAGCAGAGCGGAAGGCAGAGGCTCGGTAAATTCCCAGCGCAGCTTATCCGGCCGGACAATGGCCAGCGAGCCTTTGAACATAACCGGCTTTTTGAACATGGCCAGGTGTTTCTCCTGGATGAAGTCGCAGGTGAAAGAGTGGGTTGTGGCGGCGGCAGCTTCGATCTGGTGCAGAAACGTGGAAACGGCGGTCGCCGAACCACTGCCTGGGCAGCCAAGAGAGCAGAAAACAAGCAGGATGCAGAGGAGCACGAGCCTTTTAGCGGTCATTGGTACTCTTCTCCTGTGGTTTATTTTCCCAGACCTTGATGTCTCCCTGGGCTAGGAGATGCTCTCCGGCCAGGACCTGGCCATGGATGATGGTGACCCCGCCAAATTCAAAGGTCTTTTCAATATGAATCCTGACGCTTCCAGGCTCTGCCTGCTGGGTTGGCCAGATGAAATTGTCAACACCCACCAGAAATCCATCATTCTGAGGAGAATGATCGAGCAATGCATCATAGCCGCTGGTGGCCGCCAGGGTCTGGGCAATGATCTCGATGAAATACTCCGGCAGAAGACCCTTTACAGGATCAAGAAAGAGCCCTTCCCGGGGGATCACAGCCTCGGCTACAGCGGTGTCGCCCTGCCGTTCGAGAAGACGGTTGATGAGCAGCATCGGCGGGCGATGGGGCAGGAGCTGTTCTGCTGCGCAGGGAAGTTCTATGGGTGTTGTCATGGCGTGCGATTGATCACGGAGATTGTGGATGGAGTGCATCTGAGGGTGTTCCGCAGTTTTCCTGAGGTCTACATGTACAGACCGCCGTTGACGCTTAAGACCTGGCCGGTGATATAGCCGGCCTCCTCGCTGAGCAGAAAATTCACCAGACCTGCCACTTCTCTGGCTGTGCCAAGGCGGTTCAACGGGATCATCGGCAGCATTTTTTCGAGCGGCAGGTCTTTGACCATCTCGGTGTCGATGAGTCCGGGAGAGACCACGTTCACCAGGATATTGCGCCGGGCCAGTTCCCTCGCCAGGGCCTTGGCGGCCCCGATGAGGCCGGCCTTGGCGGCGGAATAGTTGACCTGGCCGGCCTGGCCTGTTTCACCTGAGACCGAGGAGATGGCTATGATCCGTCCCTTTCGTTTGCCGAGCATGACCTTGGAGAATATCCGGGCCAGATTGAAAAACCCGTTGAGATGGACATCAATAACCTGATCCCACTCTTCACGGCGCATCATGGGCAGCAGGGTATCTCGGGTGATGCCGGCATTATGGACCATGCCAAAAGGGATCTCCTGCTCCAGGAGAGGGTCGAGAACAAGAGAGACCTCTTCAATCTTTGTGATATCAAAAGGAAGCAGCAGGCATTTGCGGCCCAGCGCCTCTATTTTCTTCTGGACGGCCCTAGCTTGATCGTGGGCGGAGTGATAATTGAGCCAGATATCAAAACCGCCTTCGGCCAGACGCTCGGCGATGGCCGCCCCTATGCCGCGGCTGGCACCGCTGATGAAGACTGTCTGAGATGAAGGAACGGGAGCTATGGGCGTCTGCATACTTGAAATCTATGAGTTGTGGTGACCGAACGGGTCGGCCGCCTGGTTTGCCTGAAGCTTTTCGGTGGTCAACCGCACATCTCCGTACGGGGCGGTCAGCGTACATTCACCGGAAAAAAGCCCAGCGGCGATTATCCTGTTCATCGCGGCTACGGTAGCCAGCGGGTCGGAAAAGATCGAGTTACGGTCATCGCAGCGGAGTTCTTCCCGGCGCGAGTGATACATTTCGTTGGATGCCGGTCGGGTTTGGATTGTCAGTGCCGTGAGGCAGGGATACTGGTCTGTCGTCCCCGGCCTTTCCAGCAGCCAGCAGACAGATCCTGGCGCCGGCGGCTGATCTTCCCGGTAGCTGTCGAGGAATAGCTCACTGTAGGTTTCAACCTGGAGGACAAGGCAGCGGTCAAGCTGTCCGGCGCAAATGGCCAGGCAGCCCTGCTGCAGGGCCTGGAAAAACGGCCAGGCGAAATCGGTCAGGGTCAGTGCCCTGCCCTGCAGCGCAAAGATGCGGGCCAGATAGCCCGCTGCGGCATTGAAAACAGAATGGGAAAAAAGGGTCGGCGAGGTCTGCTGGTTATTAAGGATAAGATCAAGGACCTCAAAGCCGGTCTGCATCGGGCCATGGGCCGTACCGAGGAAGAGACCGCAGCGATCTGGTGATTCTCTCGATATCTCGGGGCATTGTGACAAACATTGGTGGACGGCGCTTACGGCCAGCTGAATGAAGGTGTCGGCCCGGCGCAGCTGTTGCGAGAGCTCTGCGGGAAGAGTCATGGTTGCCGGCAGGACGTGGCTGGTGGCGACAATTGAAACGTTCACTCTTCTCTCCCTGCCAGGATCAGAGCGGCGTTATTACCGCCAAAGGCCAGAGACTGACTCAGTCCCAGTGAGCCGGTCAATGTGGCTCGAGCGCTTTCCGGCAAGATGGTGACCGGCAGTTGCGGATCGGGAGTGTTGCAGCCTGTCGTACCAGTCGTCCAGCCCTGATTGAGGGCCAGAATTGTCAGGATTGCCTCTAT
>JAUYSF010000249.1 GCA_030696435.1 Desulfoprunum sp.
TCCTCGGGTAGAACCCACTCCTCGGCCAAAGATACCTCCATCGCCCTTACCGGACATACAGGTACGCACAGGCTGCAACCCGTACATTTCTGCGGGTCAAAAATCACCTCCATTGAGGGGCGCCGGATGAAGAGGGCACCTGCCGGACAGATACCGGTGCAGGCCCCGCATTGAAAACACTTCTCATCATCCCGATGGATCCTGGCAGCCAGACGCTCAACCTGGACACCCAGTCCTTTGAGGTAATCAAGCCCGGCCCTGACATTATGCTTGCTACTCCCCTTGAGCTCCAGGATCATCACTCCTTCTCTCTGGAGCAGGATATCCGCCTTAAGGATATTGAACTCGATATCGTATTCCTTGACCAATTGATAAATAAATGGCCTGTCGCTAGTATCTTTTGGAAATCGCAATATATAGATCTGTGTATACACGGTTGTTTTCCTCACTGACCGGAGCTGCATGAGACCGGTCCTTTAGAGATTATTATTCTCCCCATCAACTGCGTCCCTCTTCTCCCCGTGAGAAGAAAAAAACATACCTCCTCTCAGGGCGCTCATCTTTTTCTCCACAATCTGCAACAGCTCCGGCAAGGCCATTTCTGTCTCAAGGGTCATAAGCTGCTCTCCTCCAAGCTCCACTGGCATTTCAAATTTCTTCTTTTGATCAAGGTAGATATCCCATCGCCCATCGGATATCGCATGAGGATCTTCTGCCCGGAGTGCCAGCCTCTCTTTGACAATCTCTTCTGAACAGGTGCAATGGACAAAAAACACCCTGTATTTCCCCTCCATGCGTAATCGGACGAGGTCTCTTTCCAGACGAGACTGGTAAGAGGCATCAAGAACAACACTGCAGGTTTCGTCATTAAGCAGGGCACATTCCGCCCGGCGAATCAACTCGTCATAGGTTTGCCGGGTGAACGCCGGAGAATAAATTCCTGCATTCACATCAGCCTCCTGCCTGGTCTCAGGAGCTCTACCGGCAAGCTCTTTTCGTACAATATCCGAATTGAAATATGGGTTTCCCTCTTTTTCAGCCCAGGCCCGAGCCACAAAACTCTTTCCCGTTGCAGTCATGCCGAAAAACACCATGACGAGTTTTTTTACACGCTTTTTCCGTTTCATGATACCGGGATATAACTCTGAGCCAGGGCAAAACAACGTTTTGCCTGTGCTCTGTATTGCAAGGCTACTCCAGTAGCAAGTGTGGGGGTGATAGCGGTCAACAGGTTTATTTTGCCCCGAACACAGGCCCTGTAGCATTTGTAGAAATCGAGTATACTCAAGATCATAGGATCCTCTGAACAGTCGATGAACCGCTCGATAAAATAACCGGACAGTTCCTCAAAACCATGCAAATCAAGATCCATCGCCAGAAAGGCTACATCCGCCGCCACATCGCCGTACCGTAACCGATCGCTGAATTCAATGCAGTCAAAAATGCACACCTCGTCCACCAGACAAATATTGCCGGAATGAAGGTCACCATGGCAATCACAAATCCTGCCTTCTTCTTGCCGTAGAGCGAAGAGTTCCTCATGCCCTAAGAAGTTCGTCGTAAAATCTCGAATTCTCTCAAATTGTCTACGCCTGAGGATATCATTATCAATGAATGGCTCTACCTGGCTGAGGTTTTCCAGGATGTTTTCAGCTACAACGGTTGCACTACCGCAGCTATTCACCTCTTCAGATTTGTCAGCTCGTTCATAAAATGGAACAAGTTTGGCAACAATTCTCTCAATGTCACTTCGAGCCAGCAGTCGCCGCTCCATCATCCGTCCCATCATCCTGTCTTCCGGCAATCGGGCCATCAACACCCCGTATTCCACGATCTCGCCATGGCCATTGAGACAGAATGAATCACCCTGTCGAGTTATGCGTACCACATCAAGATACACTTCCGGGCAGAGCCGGCGATTGAGAATGATTTCCTGGTTGCAAAAATATTTCCTTTTTTCCAGGGTAGAAAAGTCAAGAAACCCCATATTGACCGGTTTTTTCCATTTATAGGCATACAAACCAGCGAGGACAACAAAGGAAATATGGGTTTGCAAGAGCTGTATCTCATCGGCCTGATGAGAATAACTACTTGCTTCCATGAGATATTGAATATAAGCGGGGAGATTTTCTTGGCCCACATTGCACCCTGTCGTCAAATATCTCGGGAGAACTCAAAAACTGCTCCATTGCTCTCTACACCATTGCCTTACACACCATTCAGGATACCAAATTCGTCAGCAGCCGTAAACCTCGACAACTTCTTTACCTTCCAGGCAGACCATGATAGTGTGCCATCAATGCAATCAAGTACGGGCATTCTCCGGCCAACCGACTTCTATATGCTTTTTTCATACTATGGATCAATCCTCCCTCAAACAGCTCTTGTCCCTCGTACAAGACGGCACCTGTTCAATCAATGAGGCGTTGACCAAACTCAGACATTTTCCAGCTGAACATGTGACGGATGGCTGCATAGATCATCAGCGGAACCTACGCACTGGAATCGCAGAAGTCATCTATGGTGCCTCCAAATCAGCCGAACAGATTATCACCATCGCCAGAGCCCTTATACCGCATACCGAACCAGTTCTGGTCACCAGGGTCAATCAAGAGAAAGCTACAACTGTCCTGGAATCCCTTCCCGACTTTTCTTACAACAAGATAGCCGGCATGCTGATTGCGAAGTGCAGGAAGACAAACCTGCAGAACTGCCGGGGAATCGTCATCGTGGCCTGCGCCGGCACCTCTGATATTCCCGTGGCAGAAGAAGCCTTCCTGACCCTGGAAAGTATGGGCAATCCGGTGGTAAAAACCTATGACATCGGCGTTGCTGGACTCCATCGCCTTCTTGCCCATCAGTCTCTTTTCGATCAGGCCTCAGTCATTGTCGCTGTGGCCGGCATGGAGGGCGCACTCCCCGGCGTCATTGCCGGCTTGGTAAAATGCCCGGTGATAGGGGTGCCGACCTCAATCGGCTATGGCACCAATTTCGGTGGAGTGGCTGCCCTTCTCGGCATGCTCAACAGTTGTGCCTCAGGCCTTGCAGCCGTCAATATTGATAACGGTTTCGGAGCGGCCTGCATGGCCCATGCAATAAATATAAGAAACCCAGATCCTATATCAAGCAGCCAGTAATACCTTCCGCCCCTTCCGTCGCCGCAGGCACTAAACTGATATTTTCCCTGTTTCTACTTCCCAGAACCTTGCAAGATTCAAGTATTGCGGTATAATCCCGAGGTTTGGCGTTTTGCAATCTGCCATAATTTCGTTTCACACAATTAGAAACCTTCGGGGTATCAATGAATACATCGCTTAAACTCAAACTGAGCCTGCTCATTTTTTTATTTGTCATTGCAATAACTACGATCGCTCCCTCCTTCTACTCCTCCACACCGGACTGGTGGAAGAAGTATCTGGCACCGAAGGGCTTACAGCTTGGCCTTGACCTGCAGGGAGGAATGCATCTGGTTCTCAAGGTGGATCTCAAGAAGGCTGAAGAGAACTCACTTGAGCTTGCCGCCAATGACCTCAAGGATACTCTCTCCGAACAATCGGTCAGTGCCATCCGTACATCCTCTCCCTCACCCGATACCGTTATATTCACTTTGCCGAACACCGGTAGTATCGAACAGGTGAAAAAACTAGTATCGGAAGATTTTCCCGATATCGAAACAAAATTTGAATCCAAGGAAGGCAGCTTTCCTCGCATCATCCTGACTCTGAAAAATTCCAAAAAAGATTTTATCAAAACCCATGCAGTTGATCAGTCTCTTGAGATCATTCGAAACAGGATTGATCAGTTCGGTGTGGCGGAGCCAGTCATCATCCGCCAGGGAACTGATGAGATCGTCATCCAGTTGCCAGGTGTGAGGGACCCGAAACGTGCCATGAAACTGTTGGGAGACACCGCCCAACTTGAATTCAAGCTTGTCGCCGAGCCAGCCGGTCTGAACCTAGCGGAACTTGTAGAGCAGGCCAAAAAATCCGGGCAATGGAAAGACGGCGAAGATCTCCAGAAGCTCAACCGCGCCCTGCAGAACAGACTACCCACCGATACCACGATCTCTTTTGAGAAAAACGTTGACCCCCAAACTAAGATTGAAAAAGCCACCCCACTTCTCCTCGAAAACAAAACGCTGATGACGGGTGAAATGGTCAAAGATGCCCAGGTTAGAATTGGTGGAAACTTTAATGAGCCTTATGTCAGCCTTGACCTGACCGGTAGAGGTGGCAAGGTCTTCGGGCAGTTAACGGAGAAAAACGTCAATAGGCGAATGGCAATTGTTCTCGACAACAATGTCCGATCAGCCCCTGTTATTCGGGAACGGATTCTCGGTGGCTCCGCGCAGATTTCAGGAAGTTTTACTCACGAAGAGGCATCTGATCTCGCCATAGTGCTCAGGGTAGGGGCCTTGCCGGCCCCTGTCGATATCATCCAAAACATGACAGTTGGCGCAAGCCTTGGCCAGGACTCCATCAACAAAGGTCTGAATTCCGGTATGCTTGGAACGATCTTCGTTGTCGGTTTCATGCTCATTTACTACCGCACCTCTGGAGTTATCGCCAACAGCGCCCTGGTCTTGAACATCCTCTTTCTCTTTGCCGGACTGGCCATTCTGAACGCAACTCTTACCCTGCCGGGTATCGCCGGTATCGTTCTCTCCATAGGCATGGCTGTTGACTCGAACGTCCTGGTTTTTGAACGCATGCGCGATGAAACCGAGGTCGGAAAATCCGTGCGATCAAGTATCGACGCCGGTTTTGGCAAGGCCTTCTGGACCGTAATGGACGCCCAAATCACAACACTCATCTCGGCAGTGGCCCTGTTCTGGTTCGGTACCGGTCCTATCAAAGGTTTTGCCATCACCCTCTCTCTTGGCATCCTGTTCAATCTCTTCACCTCACTTACCTGTTCGCATTGGATGTTCGATATCCTCAACGTCTTCCGTCCACTCAAGCGAATAAAATATCTGCAAATTATTGAGAAAAAGAACTTCGATTATCTACGGATCAAGAATATTACCTTTCTCATCTCAGGCGTTACAGCCTTGATCGGTGTTTTCGCCATCATCCAGATCGCCAGAGGCCATGCCAATATGGGTGTGGATTTCACCGGTGGCTCTCTGCTGCAGTATAAAGCCGAATCGTCCTTTACGATGGATGAGGTGCGTAAGGCCTTCAGCAATAACAACTTCACGGACGTAGATCTTCAGGAGGTCGAAAATGAATCCCGCCTGATCGTCAAGGTCAAAAAAGCAGAGGATGTTCTCTCCGGTGTCAGTGTAGCCGTGACTAACGTTCTCACAAAAGACCTGCCTGGAAAGAAATTTGTCTTAGAGAGCCAGTCGGAAATAGGCTCTTCTGTTAGTTCAAGCCTCCGGAATAAGGCTTTTCTTGCCATCCTGATCTCTCTTGTCGGCATTGTCATCTATCTGGCGTTCCGCTTTGATCACCGATATGGCATTGGCGCCTTGGTCGCAACGCTCCATGATATTTTTTGCGTCATCGGCATCTGCTGGCTTATGAATATTGAATTTACCCTGCTTATCGTCACAGCTCTTCTTACACTGGCGGGATACTCAATCAACGACACGGTCATTGTCTTCGATCGAATCCGGGAGAATTGTAATAAATCAGAGGAAAAATCCTTGGCGGACGTTATCAATCTAAGTGTAAACCAGGTGCTTGCCCGTACCATCGTGACAAGCCTGAATACAAGTCTGGCCGTTGTAGCTCTCTTCCTTTTTGGTGGGTCCGTCATTCATGATTTCTCTTTTATATTACTCCTAGGTATCATAATCGGTACCTACTCATCGGTATTTGTCGCCAGCCCGATCCTCACCCTCTTTCCGGCAAAGAAGATCTGATATGGGATTGAAAGGATCGGAAGTTGAGCAGTTCCCTGATTTTGTAAAACCTCTGGAAAGAGGAATGGTTTTCAATTTCGCCTGTCATAAGGGATTGAGTTGTTTCACCGAATGCTGCAGACTTCTGGAACTGCCACTCACCTCCTACGACATCCTACGACTACGCAGAGCGACAGGCCTCAGCTCCAATCAATTCCTTGAGAGATATGTCATCATTGAACAGGAGCAGGACGAAGCCTTTCCGCGCCTCTATCTGACCATGATCGATGATGGAAATGGAAGCTGCGCCTTTGTCGCTTCGCATGGCTGCACTGTCTATGAACACCGCCCAGGGGCCTGTCGGGCCTATCCCGTTGGCCGGGCCAAACGACTGCAGCCAGAGACAATTGATGAGTGTTTTGTTCTGGTCAAGGAAGACCATTGCCGCGGATTCACTGAACCCGCACCCCAGACTGCTACACAGTATTGCATCGACCAGGGAATGACAGAATACAACATGTTCAATGATGCTCTGGCCACACTCTTGCAGCACGAAAAGGTGCGCTGTGGCTTCATCCCCTCACAGGCCCAGAAGGAGCTCATTCTCCTCACACTTTTTCACCTTGACAGGTGGAGAGCGATGCTTGCGCAAGGGGAACACGAGGCGATTAGCTCTGAGACCGCACTGGCCATGGGACAGAGGACCGATGAAGAACTGTTGTTGTTTGCCATAAAATGGCTTGAGGAAAGGCTTTTCGGATGAGTCGAGATACCCTCTTGCCACCCAGCGAGGACTGTAGATGCTAAAACTTATTGTCTTTGATTGTGACGGTGTCCTGTTTGACTCCAAAAATTCCAATTGCCATTTTTACAATCACCTCCTCCAGCACTTTGGCAGGCCGGCAATGAACGAGGAAGAGTTAGATTTTGTTCATATGCATAATACTAGCAATTCTATCGCCCACATCTTTCGCCATTACCCGGAGCAGGATCTGCAAGAAGTTGACCGCTATCGGCTGTCATGCGATTACGCGCCCTTTTTGCAACTACTTGAAATGGAGAAGGACCTGGTTCCTTTCCTCAACATCACCCACCCCCTCTACCATCTGGCCATATCCACCAATCGAACCAACACCATGGAGCCACTCCTCAAGAGCTTTGACCTGCGCCACTATTTCGGCAAGGTTATGACGGCACAGAACGCCAAGCGGCCCAAACCTGCACCGGATGCCTTGGAGGAAATCCTCGAGTACTATGATTGTCAGGCTGAGGAGGCAATCTTTATAGGGGATTCTATCATTGACCAACAGCATGCCGCAGCCTGTTATGTCCCGTTTGTCGCTTTTAAGAATACAGCTCTGCAGGCTGACTATTACGTCAACAATTTCATGGAGATCCTCAAACTCCCGCCTTTCAGGTCATCTCAGGACTAAATCGGCATTTTCAACAGTCTGCTCCTCATCAATGCGTTTGACACCTTCCATCAGGAGCATCATGAAATCACCGATCTCGGCGGCTTTCATCTCCTGAGGCGTCAAACCAACGGTAAATCTAAACACCCCCTTTTTTTCCGCTAGAATGGCAAAAATGGCGTCCTGGTGCACCTTCTTTCCATAACTCGCATTAATGATACAGCCTTCCCGGAAGGATACCTTTCCCTCTCCTTCGTGGAGATGAAATGTCAGGACTCCGGTTTTCTGGTGCATGTGGAATATCTGAAAAAGCTCTGCCGGAACAACCTCATCGAGCTTCCCGGACATACATGAATCAAATTCTTTGGCCCTTGCAGTATTGGTTTTCTGCAATCTTACTGCAAGAAGCTGGGCCATAAAAACCTGGACGGAAGCGATTTTCCCAAGCAATCGGCTGAAGTCCTCGCCGCTTATGGCGAGCACCGCACTTTTTTTCTTCGCCCTCACCGTAGATCCCGCCACGCCAGTACCCAGATAGCTCATCTCGCCACAGATCTCCCCTTCCCCCAAAGTGGCAATGACCACATGAGTATCTTCAACAAGGAGCCCTCCTTCCATGATGATATAAAGATTAAGGTTGGGCTCGCCTTTATGGATAAGGATACCTCCCTCTTCAATGACTATTTCTTTGCAGGCATTTAGGAAGGTTTCAATACTTTTCTCCGGTAAAACACGAAGAAAGGGACTGTCGACTATTCTGCCGTAAAGGGGTTTATCTCTAGACTGTATCCGGGCAAGAGCGCCTTTTGCAGCTAGGGACACAGAGGAAGTTTGCAGGCGACGGAATTTGATTAGTCCAGTACAACCACTACAGGTAAAAAGCCGATCCTCCTGTGGCCCCGGACCTTCAAAGGGCTTTTCCTTCAGCAGTACAAAAAGCAGTTCCGTCATCTCCCGCACAAGTATTAGACAGACCTCTTTATTTTCAGGACAGACGATGGCTCTAGCGGTGAGAGTGAGACACTCGCCGGCCTCATAGAGAGGACAATTGTTTTGTTCAACAATCTCAAAAACTGCTTTAAACGATTTCATATTCGCGACATATCCAAAGAGGCCAGACCTTTCAGTGCAGAATCGATCGGTGATTGAGCAATACCTGCCATAGGAGAGAATGGGAAAATCCTACAAACAGGTTTAAAGAAGGGCGCTTGTGCCCACCGCCAGTAATAAAAGATTTTGCCTATATTTCAAATTCATACGATTTTTTTTGAGTTACTCATAGAAGTTGATATAATAGCTTGCAAAACTGTCATTCAATATTCATTCTTCATCCGAGACAACTTATGGGCGTAGAAACACAGCAGCTTGCGGATATTTTCCATGAAGTCAGTGAGGTTTTTGCGCAACACCCCTCAATAACCGTGACCCCAATCAAAGGTGATCCTCCGGAGCAGTATGAGGTCCACTACAACATCATCGGTGTGTACAAGGATGACGCCGGCAAGATCCAGCACTCTGCAGACCATACTATAACAATTACCATTCCCTTTGGTTTTCCACACTTTCCCCCGAGTTGCAAGCCCAAAACATCGCTTTTCCATCCCGACTTCGATCCTGCAGCCATTTGCCTGGGGGATTTCTGGGAACACGAACGCTCTCTCCCAGAGCTCATCTACTACATCGGAAAGATGATTACAGGTGAGATCTATTCCAAAGAAAACACCTTTAATGAAGAAGCAGCCGCCTGGTATCGTGATAACGCCAGTAGACTTCCCTTCGCCGAACTCCCTTCTCTCGATTCCATTAAAAAACAGGATATTACAACGCCGACTTCCTCATCTCTGGTTGAGGAAATTGAGGTAGATACTCTTGACGACTCTGATTTCTCCTCGACTTTTGATTATCTCGGAATCGAACGGGAAGCTCAGCAGGATCAAAGTGCTCAAGAGCCATTTCCTATTCCTGCCCAAACAGCAAGTGAAGACCCTGATGACATTGATGTAGAAAACATTTGGCTTTTATCCCGCCAGAAACGTTTTTATCAACTGAAGGGTATCTTAAAAGATCTTCAGTCAGGCACCGGCTCATGGTTTTTCGAGGGAAAGGACGAACTCTCTGAGCGGATAACAACTGTCTTAGCAGAGGCCCGAAAAATATATATCCAAGGAGACTCCCTTGAACATCAGGGACTTCCAGGAAAGGCTTTAGAAAAATATATCGCCGTCGAAGAGATGGTAAGTGATTACCCGAAAATTCATGACGATATCCGCCGCGCTGAACAATCAATGGATCTTCTCGGTGACTGGGTACAGGGCAATAGTACAAAAAGTAGCGGACCTCCCAAGGGACCCGCTAAAGAAAAAAAAGTACAGCCAGAAAAAACTGAAAAAACAAGTCAGCTCACTTTTTATACCGAAAAAAGCAAACGTCACTTCAATATTGTTCCTTTGGTTATCCTTGGTTGCGGGCTGTTCATTGCCGGCCCTCTCGTCTACTTCTACAGTTCTCTTACAAGCCAATACGAGCAGGCGGAACAACTTCTTACCCAATGCTCGAACCAACTTCAGGCCAAAAAGTTCGAGGCAGCCTCAAAATCATGTGATTCTGCTCTAAGCCTTTCAAAAGGCATCATCTTTCTTAAAAACCAGGCACGGATTTCTCTCAATGAAAAAATTGAATCCATCCTGAACTCGGAAGAACTCCGTCAGGGACTTGCCGGATTTGTTCTGCTGGATGGCAAGTATGTTTTGAAAACTACAGCGGACTCACTCAAGAACTCAAAAAATATTGTGGCACAAGGCGATAAATTGATGTCTCAATCCAACTGGCAAAAAGCCATTGAGATCTATACGGAGGGTCTTAATTCTGTCCAAAAAGAAACAAAAATGGACGCCCCCTATCGAATGGAACTTGAGAAAAAGATACACCTTGCCAAGACCCGAATGTTGATGCAAACAGCTACTCAGGAAATGGCCCAGAAAGCATGGAAGCAGGCCCGCCAAAATTTTGAGCTAGCCATGACTGAGATGAAAACCCTTGATGCCGATATCCAACAAAAGCTTTCCTCTGAAATCCGGCCTCAACTGGACAAGTGCTCGTTTCTGCTCCTCAAACAGCAAGGGGATAAACTCTTTGCAAGCTCTGACTGGACCGGTGCCTTCTCTCACTTTCAGGAAGCTATTGCATTAGGTTCCAATTTGGAACAATCAGAAACCCAGGTTTTGACCTCCCTCCAGGGAGATATCATCAGAGCTGAACTATACGCCACCATCAATGAAGGTAAGGCCGCCTTCGAAAACCACCAATGGGATGAAGCAATAAAAAAATATGCCAAAGCCAGTAAAATTCTTATGGATAATCAGGGCCTGCTCAAGCAGTCCGATTTAGATCAGAACCGACAGAAATTGGCCCGAATTATGCTCCAGGCCTCAATTATTAGAGATCGCCAAGAGGCGGACAGGAATATAGAGAAAGAAAATTGGAGTGAGGCTGAAAAACGTCTTGAACTTGTAATCGAAACCATCAGCAAAAGTCCGGTCGGCAAGGAAAAAGAATTTCAAACTACCCTTACCGAATCGGGTAAAACAATAGCAGAGCTCAAAGAAAAACAGTTTATTGCCGACAAGGTCAAATATCTCGAAGACAATTTCCAGACTCTTTTTTCAGAAAACTACCCGGCTGCCACCCCGGACACCCTAACAACCCCAGTTATTACCTATATCAAGCGGATAGAGGATAAACTGCTCTTCAAGCTCCAATGTACAGAAACCGGCAGGGGTAGACCATTCACTCTGGTCATGTTCTACACTTATTCCGAACTCACGAAAAAATGGGCTTTCCACAGCAATACCGAATAAAACCACAAAAAGAAGAGATTGCTTTGCGCCTATCACGCCCTCCCCAGCTCTTTCTACAACAGAAAACGGAACTCTCCTTTTCCTAAGAGGTTGTGAAGGTGAAGGATTCCGGCGAGTCCTTTCTCTTGGTCAACTATAGGCAGGACTGTAATTTCATGCCGTTGCATTATGCTCAAGGCATCGGCTGCCAGCATGTCTGGCTCAATGCAGACGGGATCAGGAGTCATCAACGCAGTGACGTCCGTTTCCAATAATCCTGCGCTGTCAATTATATATCTCCGCACATCACCATCCGTTACTATGCCCATCACTTGATTGGCCCCATCGACAACAAGGACCGCACCAAGATTTTTTTCGTTAAGGATATACACAGCCGCACGAATAGAAGTTTCTGGGGAAATTACCGGTATTTTTTCTCCTGTCAGCATGACCTCAGACACCTTAACTTTCAGACGTTCTCCAAGGCTGCCGCCAGGATGGTTGTAGCGGAAATCCTCGGCTTGAAACTTCTTTCTGTTCAACAATACAACAGACAAGGCATCGCCCATTGCCAGAGTCGCCGTAGTGCTGGCTGTAGGTGCCAGACCAAGTGGACAGGCCTCCCGCGGCACAGCAATATCAAGGACAACATCGGCGGCCAAAGCAAGAGACGAATTCTGGCCGCCGGTCATCGCAATCACAGCAATCCCACGTTTTTTCAGGCTGGTGAGCAAGGCGTTCAGTTCGACAGTTTCACCTGAATAGGAGATGGCCAAAACCACATCAGTGGGATTTACCATACCGAGATCACCATGCATCGCTTCGACCGGATGCAAAAAAAACGACGGTGTGCCCGTGCTGTTCAGTGTTGCTGCAATCTTCTGCCCAATTATACCCGATTTGCCGATACCGGTGATAACAAGACGGGTTGGACACGCGAGAACAAGCTCTACTGCCCTTATAAATTCTTCACCTATCCGTTCACGAACGGCGGCCAGTCCCTGCTCTTCAATCATCAGAACATTTTGAGCTTCTTCTATAGACATGTCTCTATTAACCTCACATCAGAAAATATCATCTGGTTTACCTGAAATTCTCGTTTTTCTGCTGGTCTCTCAATCTGCAGTTGATTCGCAATCCCTTGAACGGTATGACTGATTTTACCTGATAGACAAACGTCTATCAGGCCAGCCCATAGTAATCACTTCCAACAATTGTTCAAGTTCTGGAGTGTTCATTCTCCAATCAGAGCATCTCCGTTTTAGTCAAAGTTGAATTATTTTCACTTTGACAAGCTGTTTTTCACTTTGTTTTCTCCCTTCCCGAAGAAGTCACCAAGAGAGATTTTTTGTCAAGCTTTTCTCTTGATTTTGGTATAAATTATTATGCTCTTTATTCGGCTGACATGTTTTCATCCACACTATACAAGAGCCTTATATTTCTGCAGGTGAAAGCCGTCACATCAACCATTTGTTTTTTGTAACTGTTTGGATGAGTGTATCCATATCAACTCCTCCATAAACAACCCAATTTGGAGACTTCATATGTCAAATTATATCTTTACTTCTGAGTCCGTTTCTGAAGGACATCCAGACAAGGTCGCTGATCAAATCTCGGATGCCATCCTTGATGCCATTCTCATGCAAGATCCCAAAGCCCGGGTAGCCTGCGAAACCATGGTTACTACCGGAATGGCAATCATAGCCGGTGAAATCACTACATCCGCTTGGGTAGACATGCCTGATGTTGTCCGTCAGACAATCCGCGAGATTGGCTACAATTCCTCAGATATGGGTTTTGATTGGCAATCCTGTGCAGTCTTGACCTCGATCGACAAACAGTCTGCTGATATTGCTCAAGGAGTTGATGAAGGAACAGGGTTCGATCTCGACCAGGGGGCTGGCGACCAAGGCCTTATGTTTGGCTACGCCAGTAACGAGACCGAGGTCCTTATGCCCATGCCGATTACCTTTGCCCACCGTCTTACTAAACGACAGGCGGAAGCACGTAAAACGGGTATTCTTCCCTGGCTTCGACCAGACGCCAAAAGCCAAGTCACCATTGAATATGTTGATGGTTTGCCAAAACGAATTGAGGCTGTTGTACTCTCAACACAGCATAACGAAAGCGTCAGCTATGCGGACCTCAAGGAAGGCGTTATGGAAGAGATCATCAAGCCCATCCTTCCGATAAATATGCTGGACGCCAAAACGAAGTATTTTATTAACCCCACGGGGAGATTTGTTATCGGCGGTCCAGTTGGCGATTGCGGTGTCACAGGGCGTAAAATCATTGTTGACACTTACGGCGGAAAGGGCTCGCACGGTGGCGGTGCCTTCTCCGGCAAAGATCCGTCAAAGGTGGACCGATCCTCTTCCTATATGGGACGCTACGTCGCCAAAAATATCGTCGCGGCAGGCATCGCAACTGAGATCGAGGTCCAGGTAGCATATGCCATTGGTATTTCCACCCCCGTTTCTGTCAATGTCAACAGCTTTGGCACCGGTAAAATAACCGACGATGCCATAAGGGCTCTCATTTTAGAATTCTTTGACCTCAGACCCAGGGCAATAGTCCAGCAACTGGACCTGTTAAGGCCCATTTACCGCGCAACGGCGGCATATGGCCACTTTGGTAGAGAAGAGGCGAACTTTACCTGGGAACGAACCGATAAGGCCGATATTCTTCGAGATGCTGCTAAGTTGAAATAATCATACTACTTAACCAATGAACTCAAACCTAATTCTTCTTAACTTTACACATATATAGGAAAATACATGACTACTTCCCATCAAGACTTCAAAGTCGCAGATCTCTCGCTGGCCGATTGGGGCCGAAAGGAGATTCAAATCGCCGAAACGGAAATGCCTGGCCTGATGGCCCTTCGCAAAGAGTACCGCGACAAACAGCCTCTCAAGGGGGCGCGTGTTGCCGGTTGTCTGCATATGACTATTCAGACCGCTGTACTCATGGAAACACTCACTGCACTCGGTGCTGAAATCCGCTGGTCTAGTTGCAATATCTTTTCAACTCAGGACCACGCCGCAGCAGCCATGGCCGCTGCCGGACTCCCGACCTTTGCCTGGAAGGGTGAAACTGAAGAAGAATTCTGGTGGTGTATCGATCAGACAATATTTGGCCCCGACAACTGGAGGCCAAATATGATTCTTGATGATGGCGGTGATCTCACCCTTGTGATGCACGAGAGATACACCAAGGAATTGGCAGCCATTCGCGGAATAAGTGAGGAAACCACTACGGGTGTGCATCGCCTCAATGAGATGGCCAAGGACGGGAGGCTGAAATGTCCTGCCATCAACGTCAACGACTCCGTCACGAAATCAAAATTCGACAATCTTTACGGCTGCCGAGAATCTTTGATTGATGGCATCAAACGGGCTACAGATGTCATGATAGCCGGTAAGAATGCTGTAGTAGTTGGTTATGGCGATGTAGGTAAAGGCTGTGCGCAAGCCCTTCGGGGCATGGGGGCATCGGTCTATGTCACAGAGATCGATCCGATCTGCGCTCTCCAGGCGGCTATGGAAGGCTACAAAGTCGTGACGATGGATGAAGCCGCTTGCTATGGCAATATCTTCGTTACCTGTACCGGCAATCTGAAGGTGATTACCAGAAAGCACATGGAGGAAATGCCAAATCAATCAATAGTCTGCAATATCGGTCACTTTGATTCAGAGATAGATATCGCAAGTATCCGTGATCTCCAATGGGAAAACATCAAACCTCAGGTAGATCATGTTATCTTCCCCGATGGTAAAAAGATCATAATTCTTGCCGAAGGCCGTCTCGTAAATCTGGGATGTGCAACGGGTCACCCGAGCTTTGTCATGAGCAACTCATTCACCAATCAGGTCCTGGCCCAGATTGAACTCTGGCAGAACTCGGAGAAATATGATCATAAAGTCTACTTTTTGCCAAAGGAACTCGATGAAATGGTGGCCCGACTGCACCTCGGTAAGATCGGGGCTGTTCTCACCCAACTGACCCAGGAACAGGCCGACTATATCAGTGTTGCTGTGAGCGGTCCGTATAAACCTGAGTACTATCGCTATTGATTGGAGCTACTGGGCAATCTTTTTTGCACTGAGAGGCTGCTGAAATTGAAATTCAGCAGCCTTTTTTTATAGGCCCCCCTCTTACAGACAGAGGAGCACATCTCCAGTGATGATCTGATGGTGCACCCCAGCCTCATCCTTGACTACTAGCCTGCCATCAAGGTCAGGCCCTTCCGACTTGCCGCATATGACTTCACCATTCTGGCTCATCCATCTAACTAGCTTGCCTTGCAACATATCTTTTTTCCTCCAGCGAACAAGAATCTCAGAAAAACCTTTCTGTTCAAAAAACTCAATGTCCTTGAGGAGCTCAGCCCGGATAGCCTGAAATACTTCTTCAATATCGTTTTCCCCCCCGGTTTCAATGAAGACTGAAGTGGCCTTCTTTGCAATTTCCGGAGCAAAATCCTCCTTACTGTTGTTGATATTCACGCCTATACCCACAACTGCAAAGGGGCAGGAAATGCCTCCGGAAAGAGGACTTGATTCCGTTAAAATTCCGCCGAGTTTACGTCCATTTATATAGATATCATTGGGCCATTTAACTGACGATTGGATACCGCAGCTACTATCTAGGGCCTGAGAGACAGAAAGGCCGGCAACCAAGGTAATTTTGGGATAATCCTCGCTGCGTATCTTTGGCCGGATAATTACAGAACAGTATAAACCAGTTTTGGCTGGCGAATGCCACGATCTGTCGAGACGCCCGCGTCCTTTAAGCTGCATTTCGGCGATGACTGCGGTTCCATGTTCAGCGCCATCTTGGGCAAGATTAAAGGCGATTTTATTTGTCGAGTCTGTCGATGTAAAGATGTGTGTTGTGTACATATGAGATCAAATATAAAAAAAAGGCGCAGCGGCATTACTGCCCTGCACCTTTTTTGGCACTCAATTCGAAGAAAGGCTCAGATACCTTCTGCACCTTCCTCGTTTTTTATACGGCTCTTCAGCGCATACATTGTGGTCGATCCGGAAGACCAAAACATCAATTTTCCTTCTTTTACCAGATCATTGGCCACATTTTTCATATCGCGCGGTTTTGTTTCAGGATCACATGCATAGAAATCCTTGATATACAGCTGCGCCTTGGGAGATTTTTCAGCTTTCTCCAAAATTGCAGCCTTGAGTTCATCTTTACTAAGGGCCATGATAAAACTCCTATAATTGGGTACTCGAGGAAAGCACCAAGGCCTGACCGGCGGAGAAGCCGGTCAGGTCGAAAAAAACGCAGACTACTTGATATGGCTGGTGTATTTGAACTGCGTGCTTGTGCGCCAAGTATCATAAGCAAGACGGTAATCATCTATGCTTTTTTCGGTGAAAGGAATATTACATTTCTCAAAGAATTTTTCCCAACCGATTCTCTCTGCCCACTCGCCGAGTCGCTCATACTTCTTAGCATCTTTGGCGTATGCTTCCAGAATTGTTTTGACTGCAGCCACAGTCTCAGGCCAACGTGGAGTGGTGTTCGGCAGGAAAGGGATTACCAGTTTCGAGAATTTCGGCATCGATCTGGAGTTGGAAACTTTTCCTCCAACCAAGATAGCAATACCGTCACCCTCTGGATCAGCCAATGGCATGGCAGGACACATCGTGTAGCAGTTGCCGCAGAACATACATCGCTCTACATTTACCTGCACAGTCTTGATCTCTTTACCATCAACTGTTGCCTTCGCGGGTTTTACAGCTCCCAGAGGACAGGAGGCAATCGCCAGAGGCAATTCGCAGACGCCGGTGATGCGGAGATGGTCGATCATTGGCGGTTTGCGATGGACACCCAAGATAGCGATATCGGATGCATGGACAGCACCGCACATATTGAGACAGCAGGCCAAGGCGATACGGCACTGGGCTGGCAGAGTCATAGAGGTGAAATAATCAAACAATTCATCCATAACGGCCTTGACAACACCAGAGGCGTCAGTTGCCGGAGTATGGCAGTGAACCCAACCCTGAGTATGGACGATATTGGTCACACCAGCACCAGTACCCCCAACCGGGAACTTGTTTCCACGGCTGGCCAGATCGTCTAACAACGGTTGAACCTTGGCCTTTGCATCGACCATAAATTCAATGTTATTCCGAGTGGTAAAACGCAGAAAGCCTTCACAATGTTTATCGGCAATCTCGCAGACCTCACGGATGAACTCAACAGAAACAAGACGGGCACCGCCAACACGCACGGTATAGACCTCAGCGCCGGTCTCTGACTTATGCATCAGGACGCCTGGCTGAGTAATCTCATGCCACAGCCATTTGCCTTTGTTTTCTTTGATGACAGGTGGAAAAAATTGTTCATAGTGGGGTGGGCCCAAATCTGAGATCCGGCCTTCCATTGGTTTGTCGGGATTATAACCCATGATTAGTCTCCTTATTTTATATATGGGGAAAGTATTCAGATCAAACTGTATTAGGCAGCGTGACGAGCCCGGAACTCCTCAACATTACGCTCAAAACCACCTTCCACCTCTTCCTCTCTCCAGAATACGTATGGATTTGAACGAGGCTCTTTTACATGCTGCGGAATCGGTTCGATTTCCATTACTTTCAGGAAGTGAGGCAGACCAAGACGCTGCATGGTCTCCCCAACGCGCTCCCGGTTCTTGCCAATTTCCATCCACCAATCCCAGACCTTCTCAATAAATTCAACCAACTCTTCAAATTCGTTGTCGGCAGACATTTTCATAAAGGGAACGATAAGAGTTGCAAACTGGGCACCATCAAGAATCGGGGCTTTGGCTCCGACACAGATGGAAGCACCGGTATCTACACCGGGGCGCAGGGCACGCGGCATAACATTGATGCAATGCATGCAGCGAGTGCATTCAGTGTTATCAATCTTCAGCTCACCACCTTCCATCCACATGCACTGGGTAGGACAAAGATCAACAACCTCTTTCTCAATGCTGAACTTACCCCAGTCACGGCCACTATGGGCACCACCATTTGACGGATAATTACCGGCGATATACTCTTTTACGGCAGCCTGATCGATGCGGATCTCATCTCTCCAGGTACCGATTACGGCAATATCGGAGCGGGCAATTGCGGCGACACAATCATTCGGGCAACCGGAGAATTTAAATTTAAATTTGTACGGGAAGGCAGGACGATGAATCTCATCCTGATATTTCAGCGTCAGAGAATGACAGCATTCTTCCGTGTCATAGCAGGACCACTCACAACGGGACTGGCCTATGCAGTTGGCAGGGGTACGGAGGTTAGAGCCTGATCCGCCGAGATCCTGGCCCATGTCATGGGTGAGATCCCAGAAGAATGGCTCAAGATTCTCGGTACGGGTACCAAGAAGAATGATGTCACCGGTGGAACCATGAAAGTTCGTCATACCGGAGCCATACTTCTCCCAGAGATCCATGAGCTGACGCAGATTCTTGCTCGAGTAGTATTTCGATGCGGGCTGTGCAACACGTACGGTGTGAAAATGCTCTACCCCTGGAAACCTCTTCGGTAAATCTGAATAGCGGCCAACAATACCACCGCCGTATCCAAAAACACCGACGATACCGCCGTGCTTCCAGTGGGTGATTCTTTCCTTGTACGACAGCTCAAGCTGACCAAGAATATCCCAGCACTCTGGTTTAGTCTCGGCCTGCCGCTTGAGGTCTGTAACGAAGCTTGGCCAAGGGCCACTCTCCAGTTGGTCCAACAAGGGCGTCTCATGCTTTGCCATGAATTCCTCCTTTGAATTTCTGTTTAAACTGCAACCTTAACCAAAAATAGAAAAACCTATCAGCAGTTCTCGTTTTCCCGCAGATCGGCTTGAAAAAATCCTTTCGCCCCAATCGCCTGTTCCATTTCCTGAAGACATACACAACCACCAGGATGACAGGAAAAACAGAACCTTTGAACATTCATTCAGGGGTTGAGAATATCGTCGAAGATCCCTTTTGTCAACAAAAAAGCAGCCCGAATACTACGCCCAGAATGAACAACCATTCAGCCATGAACTCTGTAACTTAAGGCGTTTTCAGGGCGACCTGCAGAAACTTCCGCTGGATACTGTCTTCTCTCTTATCTCTGCCGGACAGGCAATCGAGAAAGCGCGTGGCGAGCACTTTCCCCAACTGCACACCTTCCTGGTCAAATGAATTTATATTCCAGGCAAAGCCCTGAAAGACAATTTTGGCCTCATACAAGGCAAGTAGAGCTCCCATGGTTTGAGGAGTCAAACGATCAATGAGCAGCAGCGTTGAAGGTCTATTTCCCGGAAAACATTTATTTGGGTTGTCACTTGTCTGACCAACGGCTAGGGCCAAGGACTGGGCGAGCAGGTTGGCGAGAAGTTTCTGCTGTGAGGTGCTGCCCGCGACCTCGACATCCTCCCCCCGTTGACTAGTTATGCAGCCTATAAACTCAACAGGGACTATTTCCATACCCTGATGTAGGAGTTGATAGAAGGCATGTTGGCCATTTGTGCCCGGCTCCCCCCAGATAATCGGCCCTGTCTTATACGTTACAGGCTGGCCTGTCCGATCCACGGATTTACCGTTACTCTCCATATCACACTGCTGCAGATGAGCCGGAAATCTGTGCAAGGCCTGACTGTAGGGCAGGACAGCTACGGTGGGAGAGCCTAGAAAATTGTGATTCCAGATGCCCAACATAGCAAGGAGCAGAGGCAGGTTCTCGCGCAATATGGGATTTTCTGCCGTCAAATCCATTTCGGCAGCCCCTTGCAAAAACTCGACAACCTTTTTATATCCGAGGAAAAATCCGAGCATGACGACACCCACCATGGAAGTGGCGCTGTACCTTCCTCCTATATAGTCGTACATATAGAAGGAACACAGGTACTCCTCCGGATTATCTATTGGACTGCCCTCACCCGTAACGGCAATACAGTGCCTACGAGGATCGAGATTGGCATCCTGCAAGGCCTTGCGGACAATTGTTTCATTAGTCAGGGTTTCAAGGGTAGTGCCACTCTTGGAGACGATATTGACAAGGGTAGTCGACAGATCAACCTGGGCCAGCACCGCCGAGGCATCATCAGGATCGACATTGGAGATGAAAAAAACCTGCCGCCCTTTCTGGCCATAAGGAATCAGGGCTTCATAGATCGAACGCGGCCCCAGATCTGAACCACCGATGCCCACATGGATCATGGTAGAAAATTTCTTCCCCTCTGCATTGCAGATTTGCCCGGTGTCGATCCCTTCTAAAAACAAAGCGAGCTTAGCCAGTTCCCTGCGAGCCTGGGCAGTTGCCTCGGGTTCAGCCGGAGTATCGCTAAAAAGGTCACGGCAGGCGGTATGTAAGACCTGACGATTCTCACTCTCGAAGCCGGAAATACAGTTCATGATTCCCCCTCGCCGCATCTCTTGAAACTGGGAAACCAGTTGGCATTCAGCCGAGAGTTCCTGCAGGGTGTCAAGCACCTCGTCGGTAACCCGCTGTGTCGCATACAACAACTTCAACCCATCAGATTGACAGATATATCGCTCAAGGCGATTATTCGCAGTCAGGGCCTCGGGCAGCGTCAGATCATAGAGTTGCTGGGCGAGAACATGCAGCTGTTTTCCGGCAATCGACTCAATCAGGTTTTTCCTTTTTTTCCCCATAACTGGCCCCTTACCGGAGGATTGACTTGCCCTTGCGGTCCTGCCCTGCTTTGGCCATTGACCTCAGCTCGTCCAGAGTAGCGGCATATTCATCACTGCCGTAAACCGCTGATCCCGCCACAAAAATATTGGCCCCAGCCTCTGCTACATCGGCAATGGTCTTGTTGCTGATTCCACCGTCGACTTCTATCTCCACATCAAGCCCAAGAGCCTCTATACGCTGATACAATTCCCAGATTTTTTCCAGACTGGAAGGAATAAAGGACTGCCCCCCAAAACCGGGGTTGACCGTCATCAGCATGACCAGATCAAGATCTTCCAGTATATAATCAAGCGTTGAGAGTGAGGTAGCCGGATTGAGCACTACCCCGGCCTTTTTCCCCAGTTCTTTTATCCGGGAAACTGTCCGATGCAGATGATTACAGGTCTCAACATGAACCGTGATCCAATCGGCACCCGCCTCGGCGAATGCCTCGAGATAGGCGTCGGGGTTGGAAATCATTAGATGCACGTCCAATTCCTTGCTGGTGACGGTGCGGGCCGCCCTGACAAGAAGCGGCCCCAGCGTGATGTTTGGGACAAAATGCCCGTCCATAACGTCAACGTGGATCACATCGGCACCGGCCTGATCAACCGCCCGAATTTCTTCACCCAACCGGGTAAAATCAGCAGACAGGATCGACGGAGCGAGTTGTATTTTCCGCATAGCATACTCCTTATGAGTGTTACGACAGGGCCAAAAAGGAAATTGCAGGAAAACTGCAAGAGGCCATTTCAGGTGTTTTACCTATTTGTTGTTCTGACCGCATCACCCGGCAGCATTTCGATACAGCCTTCGAGTTCGAGAAGGAAGAGCAATTCACTCACCCGAGCGGGCGAAAAACCAGATATCTGCATGAGAGTTGCACGAAGTTGCGGATATGGCTCTATGAATCCGAGCAGCGTTGCAGCCTCCGGATCAATATGGGCAAACGATTTCCCCTGAGAGCAGTCTTCACCTGAACATGGCCGCCGGCTATCAAACCGCAATTCTTCGAAGACATCTTCAGCGGATTGAACCAGCTTAGCCCCCTGTTTCAACAACCAATGGGTCCCCTCACTTTTGAATGAATCCACCTGACCTGGAACGGCAAACACCTCTCGTCCTGAATCGAGGGCCATCTGGGCCGTGATGAGTGATCCGGACTTGCGGGCCGCCTCCACAACAATCACCCCGAGGCTCAAACCAGCAATTATCCTGTTTCGGGCCGGGAAGCGAAAACCGTCCGGAGTCGTGCCTAAGGGATATTCACTTAGCAGAAGCCCTGAATCCCTGACACTCTCATACAAGCGACGATTCTGATAAGGATAGACGACATCCAGCCCACAGCCGAGCACCGCAATTGTATCACCTTTCACCGCAAGGGCACCGGAGTGGGCTTCTGTGTCGATCCCAAGAGCCAATCCTGAGACAATCGTCAAAGAGGGTGCAAGATTTCTGGCAAGAGAAAAAGCGGTTCGCCGTCCGTATCCGGTAGAAGCGCGGGAACCGACTATAGCGACGCAATCGGTCGCCAGCAGTTCCTTGCGACCCGTCACATAAAGGACAGGAGGAGGATCGGCGATCTGTCTGAGGAGAGGAGGGTAGGCAGTATCACTGTAGGCTATGGCCAGGCAACCTTTGGTCTTCAAGAGATCAAGCTCCTCCCTGCCCCTTTGCCACAGTCTTTCCGGAGAAGAGAGCGCGGCAATCTGCCTGGCCTGAATTCCGGGAATCTTGTGCAAATTCTGGAGACCTGCTCCTAGAACCCGATCGGGGCTGCCCAGATGCTCAACCAGCCGCCAGAATCCAGTCAGTCCGAGTCCGGGAGCCAAACACAGGCTCACCCAGTCAAGGATCGCCGCCATAGAACTCCTTAAATTATCAGAAATGTTTAACAGGAACAGCCGCCACAGATACCTAAAACCGTCGCATCAGCTGCTGAGGCAGGCTGTTAGTCCGTCATGAACACCCGCAGTTCTTCAATCCTCGACGGATGTTTCAGCTTGGCGATGGCCTGGGCCTCTATCTGCCTGATGCGTTCCCGGGTGACTGCAAAACACCGACCGACCTCTTCCAAAGTATGGTCGCAATCGGCATTGATCCCGTATCGCATCCGCAGGACCTTGGCCTCACGGGGAGAGAGGGACGACATCACTTGCGTCAAACACTCCCGAAGACTCGAGACCATCGACGCTTCATGCGGCCCGGGCCGGCTACTGTCTTCAATGAAATCCCCAAGATATGTCTCCCCATCATCCCCTACGGGGGTATCAAGAGAGATGGCATCCTTGGCGATTTTCAGGGCCGACTTGACCTTTGAAACCTCGGTGCCGAGCTGTTCCGCCATCTCTTCCGGGGTCGGCTCGCGGTGCTCTTCAAGGAGAAAGTCTTTTGATACGCGAAGCAGGCGGTTGATCGTCTCGATCATATGGACAGGCAGGCGGATGGTTCGGCCCTGGTCTGCAATGCCGCGGGTGATCGATTGCCGTATCCACCAGGTGGCATAAGTGCTGAACTTGTAACCACGATGGTAATCAAACTTCTCGACCGCCTTCATGAGACCGATATTGCCTTCTTGAATGAGATCTGAGAACTGGAGTCCGCGATTGGCGAATTTTTTTGACACGGAGATAACCAGCCGCAGATTTGCCCTGACCAGGGCCTCCTTGGCATATTTGGCCATATCCCTGCCGGCCTCAATCTCATAAAGGGCGAGCTGCAGATCCTTATGATCCATTCCGGCTTCACCCAGAAGTTGTCTGTTCACCTGCTCTTCGATTTCTTGAGATTTGAGCACAGCAGAAGGCTCGGCGACGACCAGATCACGGCTCCGCATCATCTCCACAAAAACCTTACGAAATCTCCTGGAAAGATCCTCAAGCCCTGCGGCAACAGCGTTGACACACTCTGAGCAGACAATTCTTTCCTGAAAAAGCTCAGCAATCTCGGTACCAATCTCAATGAGTTTGCCATGGATATCTCTGGCCTCCTGAGAGTCAGTCGCCAGCATGCGATATTTCTCAAGTAACCCGTTCCTCAGCGCGTCCAACTCGATAGCCTTTTCAATATTGGCCAGAAAAATCTTGGATTCACGGGTAATAATTTCGGGCTGATCTTCAGGAATGCCATTGAGAATATGACAGATTTTGTCTTTACTCAGTACTAGATCTTTGGAGATCTCAAGAAGGGCTGGAACGGCCAGAGGGGTCTTGAATGCGGCGTTCTGAATCCGCCGCTTTCCTTCCTCCATCATCTTGGCAAGTCTCAGCTCCTCTTCGTGGTTGAGGAGGGTTAACGATCCCATTTCACGGAGATATATATTCATCGGGTCGATGGAATGGATGGCATCCTTGCCCGGGGTTCTGGAAATCCGACGACGATCCCCTTTTCGCCGATCGCTGAATGAAGTCTCCCGACGATCGCCCCCTTGTGATCTTCTGTCTTCCGGAAGGCTTTCACAGAGACCGATGGGAATAGCCTCATCATCGGCCTTATATATGCCCGTCAGTTCAAAAATCGATGATTCATCTTCTTCCGAGACAAAGAAATCTTCCTCCAGCTCAAACTGGCTGGAATCACCGCACTCACGTTCTTCTGAAGCCATGAACAATTCCCCCTTAGCCTAGCAGGCCATTGCCGAGCATCCCGGATGCACAATCACACCAGCGGTTCGGCACATTCCTTTCTCTTAGCCAATACATAATCAAAAAAATCTTGTAATTCAACCACATCCTAGATATGGAACAAATAAAGTCGAATTGTCAAGAAATTTTATTAACTCATGGCCAATTGAGAACAAATGTTCAATCGAACACCCCCTGAATCTGCCTATCGATCCCTTGCTTTTCCAGGACAAGCCGCTGCAATTCAGCGCCATCTCCCTTTGACTGGGCATCGGCTATCTGCCCCTGCAGCTCTTCCGATGAACGGAGCAACTGGAAACGCTGCAGCCAATCAAGGAGCTCTGTCAGTTCTTCCTCGGGGGTAGCGGAAAGCGCATTGCTGCCACTGCGATCCGGAGCCTTCAGCAGCAGCTCGGTGACAAGACTTCGCTCCGCACCTTCCGGCAAAACACTGAGCAGTTCCTCCGGCTCAACCTCCGGATTTTTTTTCAACATGGCCTGCAGTTGCAAGAAAAGGATCTCGCCCATACCACCAGTGAGACACGATCGCAGACCACCCTCGGCCAGCCTGTAGAAATATTGAGGATAAAACAGCATGAAGCTGACAAGATGCCGCTGGGCCGTTGTCAGTGGGGCGATACGCTCCTCGTGGGGTTTTGCAGCTCCGGGAACCTGTATTTTTTTTAACTCTGGACCACTATTGAGCAGGGTTTCCATCTGTCTCTGAGGGAGCCCAAGTTTTTCACTGAAATGGGCGATAATCACGGAGCGTTGCAAAGGTGTGGCGGCAGCTTCCACCAAGGGTTTGAGCTCTTCAACTATCTTACTCTTGCCATTGAGGGTGAGCCCGTGTTCCCGTATCAGCTGAGCCAGGACGAATTCGGGCAGAGATTCGGCCTGGTCGAATAGCTTCTGCAATGCCCCGAGTCCCTCCTGCCGGACAAAGGTATCAGGGTCGTGCCCGGCAGGCAGAAGGGCCACCCGACCGGTCATCTGTTCTGCCAGAAAATGAGGCACGGCCCGTACCGCCGCCTTTGTCCCCGCAACATCTCCGTCAAAGAGCAGGATCGCCTCAGGCACAAAACGTTTGAGCAGACGCAGCTGCTCACGGGTCAAGGCCGTTCCCAGAGGGGCCACGACGTTG